>NZ_JAMFLC010000019.1:0-209916 GCF_023501985.1 Nocardia sputi
CGCCGCCAGCGTTCGTCCTGAGCCAGGATCAAACTCTCCGTTGAAGACTCACAACCACACCCCCGAAAGGGTGCAATCAGATCAAAAACTAGAGTCCGAAAACCTAGCAAAACAATCGCCAGCAAAAAGCTGACAAAAAATGCCCGACCCTCCACACGGGGAGTGCAAGAGCCGGAACCAAAAAATATTTGGCACTGACATTCATCGACACACTATTGAGTTCTCAAAGAACACACGCACACACATCCGGGCCGGTCTCAACCGAACCTTCTGTGAGGCAACTTTTCCAGTCTAAACACGTAGTCAACCGAAGTCAAGTCCTGCCGGATGACCCACGCCACTCTGTATATCAGGCGCTCCTCGTCCTACCTCGTTTCCCGGTCCATCCGCTCAGCGTCTCCGCTTCGCTTCTCGGCTCCGGGTCGGTGTCCGTGTCGCTCTGACTTGGACTAAGTTACGCGGCGGATAACGCTACGTCAAATCGCCTGAACAACTTAGCGTTTCCGCAGGTCAGAGGGCGGGATTCGGAGTGATTGGCGGCTTGAATCACACGGATGTGATTCAAGCCACCACGAGGTTACACCCCTGCCCGCAGAACTCCGGCGAGGTTCTTCTTGCCGCGCCGCAGGACGAGCCAGCGTCCGTGCAGGTAGTCGGCATCGGCCGGAGTCCAATCGATATCGGAGATCTTCTCGTTGTTCACCGAGGCGCCGCCTTCGTTCACCGCGCGGCGAGCGGCCCCACGGCTCTCGGACAAGCCGGTCGCGACCAAGAGATCCACGATGGTGTTCGGCTCGCCTGCCTTGACCTGCGCGACCTCGCCGTCGATCGCAGCTTCGCGCAATGCCGCGCCGAGGGTCGCCTCGTCCAGCTCTCGCAGTTCGCCCCGGCCGAACAGCGCTTGACTGGCCAGCTGCACGGCGCGCGTGTCGGCTTCACCGTGCACCAGGGTCGTCATCTCGGCCGCGAGCCTGCGCTGCGCTTCCCTGGCGTGCGGGCGTTCGGCGGTCGCCCGCTCCAGTTCGTCGAGTTCCTCGCGGGACAGGAACGTGAACCACCGCAGGTAGCGCACCACGTCGGCATCGGCGGTGTTCACGAAGTACTGGTACCAGGCGTAGGGGCTGGTCATCTCGCGATCGAGCCACAGGCTGCCGCCGCCGGTGGACTTGCCGAATTTCTTGCCGTCGGCGGAGGTCACCAGCGGAACGGTGAGGGCGTGCACGGACGCGCCGTCAACCCGGCGGTTGAGCTCGACGCCGGCGATGATGTTGCCCCACTGGTCGGAGCCGCCCACCTGCAGTGTGCAACCGTAGTTGCGGCGCAGCTGCAGGTAGTCGTTGGCCTGCAGCAGCATGTAGCTGAACTCGGTGTAGGAGATGCCCTCGCCCTCCAGTCGTCGCTTGACGGTGTCACGCGCCAGCATGACGTTCACCGAGAAGTGCTTGCCGACATCGCGCAGGAAGTCCACCGCGGACAACGGCCCGGTCCAGTCCATGTTGTCGACGATGACCGCACCGGTGGGTGAGTCGTCCAGGTCGACGAAACGCTCCAACTGGGATCGGATCCGTTCGGCCCAGCCGGCGACGGTGTCGGCGGAGTTCATGGTCCGCTCGCCGACGTCGCGCGGGTCACCGATCAGCCCGGTGGCGCCACCGGCCAGCACGATGGGGCGGTGTCCGGCTCGCTGGAAACGCCTCAGGGCCAGCAGCGGCACCAAGTGGCCCGCGTGCAGACTGGCGGCGGTGGGATCGAAGCCTGCATACAGGGTCAGCGGCCCGGCGGCCGCCGCCGCACGCAAGGCATCCAGGTCGGTGGACTGCGCGATCAGTCCGCGCCAGGTCAGTTCGTCGATGATGTCGCCGCTCACGCTGTCCTATCTTTCCGCACGAGGTCCACGGCCTCGTGCGGACCTCGGTGTGGTGGCACGGCGTGGACAGTTGCCGGACTCTCACCGACCGTCGCCGGCACCTGGGAGGCGCATCGACCTTGAACGCCTATCAGGTCGAGACTGCCGCGATGGCCGACTACAACGCGGCACGACGGCTGGTGGACCGAAGTCGACCGACCGTCCTCGTTCGCGTCTTCGCTCAACGAGACAGCGTTCCACGCACCGCGCGGCGATGCTGTCGTGCCGCTGGTAGGCGATCCAGGCGAACACCACGACCGGCACCAGCGGGAACGGCGCCAGCGCGGGTGCGCCCACGATGAATGAATGCCTGGGTGGCTCCCGCCGATGTCATGGTGACGGAGCGCCCGGCTGCGGTCGGACCGCTCAGCCGCGGCACCGGCAGCCCGACACCACCCGCGACCTCGATCAAGCCTGTGAGGTATCGGAGCCAGTCGCCGAAGCCGATCTCGTCGAAGATTCCCACGGCGTCGGCCTCACCGACGAGTTTCGGCAGCCCGAGGCGATGATCAGCAACAGGCCGAGCAGGATCCGGAGTGTCCACAGGATGCGATCGTCAGGCGGACTTCACGGCGGGCAGCGGAGCACGCGGACTGCGGCGGTACACCGACACCGCCCGCGAACCCGGAAGCCAGAACCGCCACGGCACGTCCGCCGCGCTGCTGACACCGACCCGCGGGCCGCTCGTGATCTCGGCGGCCTCGACCGGGCCGTTCAATTCCAACCGGATCGGCGATGACGGATCGAACAGTGGAGTTCCGTAGTCGCTCAACGTGATTCCCAACGCGCTGCCGAAGTTGCCCGGCCCACGGGCCAAGCCGAGATCGGAGCGCGCGCCCGGGCGACGCGCCCGTACGGTCTCGAGCCCCTCGATCACCTCGCCGGAGCGGATCAGCACGGCGCTGGCGACTCCATCCGGGCCGCTCGTCACGTTGATGCAGGTGTGCATGCCGTAGCTGAGATAGACGTACAGCACACCGGCAGGACCGAACATCACTTCATTGCGCTTGGTCCGGCCACGACCGGAATGCGAAGCCGGGTCCGGCCACGGCCCGGCCGGGTCGCCCCCGTAGGCCTCGACTTCGACGATGCGCACCGCGACCGGTCCCGACCGCAACGTGGCTCCGAGCAAGCGCCGGGCGGCGGCGGGTGGTTCGACGGCGAGTTCCTCGACAGTATGGGCACACACAGTCGCCATTGTCCTCGACGGCTCCGACATGGCTCGCCGAGCCACTGTGACCGCGGCGCGCAGCCCACACTCGGATCGATCACGCCGGAACCCTGGAGGGGTGCCGCTGAGCCGATCCAAACGGTCGGATCACCGAGGCAGGGTTCGCGGGTGGTGACGACCATAGGACAGGCGTACGGGCCGGGACGTGAGTCCCCGAGCTGTGTTCCGAGTCGGACGAGGCGATCGCACGGCGGCCGGACCACCCTGACGGTTGCGTCGCCTGCCGTCAGGGGCGGGACGGGGACGAAATAGGGACGCTCCCGGATGTGTTGGAGCGCCGTCGATTCTACCGTCGGTCCATGTCTTCGGATTCCCGGCCGCGCAGGTGGCGACGGTTGCTCCTGGTCCTCGTCTCCGTCGTGACTCTGCTGGTTCTGGCCATATTCGCCGGCGTGGCCCGGGTGTACGTCGAGGCGACCGTATCCACGGTCGGCAGTACCGACTTCCGGAACGAACTCGTCGTTCCTCCACTCGCGCCGTCCCGGCTCGGCACCGACGGAATTCGTACGTTCGAACTCGACATGCGACCGGGGCGGAGGGAATTCCTCCCGGGCCGGGCTACCGAGACCTGGGGTTTCAACGGCGACTACCTGGGTCCGACGCTGCGGGCGCGGCGCGGGGAGAAGGTGGCGGTCACCGTGCGCAACAACCTGCCGGAGGCCTCCACCGTGCATTGGCACGGTATGCACCTGCCCGCCGCGATGGACGGCGGCCCGCACCAGATGATCGCGCCCGCAGCGGCGTGGACGCCGACTTGGAGCATCGATCAACCCGCTGCCACGCTCTGGTATCACCCCCATCCGCACGGCGCGACCGAGAGCCATGTGCGCCGCGGATTGGCAGGCATGTTCCTGCTCGACGACGACGTGTCCACCGATCTGCCACTCCCCTCGACCTACGGCGTGGACGACCTGCCGGTGATCGTGCAGGACGTGAGATTCGACGGCGCGGCATTCGACTCCGCGCACAGGGTGTTCCGCGATGCCGGATTCCTCGGCGATCGGACGATGGTCAACGGGGCGCTCGCGCCCTACCGGAACGTCGCCGATGAACTCCTCCGCCTGCGACTGCTCAACGCTTCGACCGCACGCACTTACACCTTCGAGTTCTCCGACCTGCGCGTGTTCTTCCTCGTCGCCACGGACGGCGGCCTGGTCGAACGCCCCAGCAGCCTGGCTCGGCTGCGGTTGTCGCCGGGCGAGCGAGCCGAGATCGTGGTGCGGATGCGGCCGGGCGAGCGCACCGTGCTGCGCAGCGGCGAACTCGACGCCGGGCTCGATTTCTGGACCCAGCGTTTCTCCGGTGGGGACGACACCTTCGACCTTCTCGAACTGCGCGCGGCCCATACGCTGCGGCCCTCACCGGCCTTACCCGCGACGCTGGCTTCGCCCACCACGCCGGATGGCGGCGATTCGGTGCGGGAACGGCATTTCGACCTGAACCTGAGCGGGATCAACGGCACGCCGATGGATATGGACCGCATCGACTTCGCGGTCACTCGCGGCACCGCGGAGACCTGGGTGGTGCGCAACAACGACGGGATGCCGCACAACTTCCACGTCCACGACGTGCAGTTCCGCGTGCTCGCACTGAACGACGGCCCACCGCCGGCCGGGCCGAAGGACACCATCTACCTGCCCCCGGGGAGCACGGCGCGACTGGCCACGCGGTTCGACGGCCCGGCGGATACCGACTCGCCGTACATGTACCACTGCCACCTGCTCTGGCACGAGGACCTCGGGATGATGGGCCAGTTCGTGGTCGTGGACCCGGGCCAGGCAGCGGGCAGACCGCCGACACACCACGGCCACTGATTACTCGGTCCGGCGCTCTTGCCTGGTCAGCCCAGGCGAGATAAATTCATCACATAGTGAATTCAACACTCGATGAATTGAGGCGGCCGTGTCGCAACCCACCCCATCCCCCGCAGTCGAAGTACGGAACCTGCGGGTCCGCCGCGGCGGCCGGGAGGTCCTGCGCGACGTCTCGCTGACCATCCCGTCCGGTTCGATCACCGGGCTGCTCGGTCCGTCCGGGTGCGGCAAGACCACGCTGATGCGCTGCGTCGTGGGCACTCAGATCACGGAGTCCGGTGAGGTCACCGCGCTCGGCATCCCGGCGGGCTCCGCGGCGTTGCGCCACCGGATCGGCTACGTCACCCAGGCGCCGAGCATTTACAACGACATCAGCGTCCGCGAGAACGTCGCGTACTTCGCCGCGCTCTACGGCCGCGACCGCTCCGACGTCGACGACGCGATCACGGCGGTCGGCTTGACAGAGCACGCCGAGCAGCGCGGTGACGAGCTCTCCGGCGGCCAGAAGACGCGCGCGTCCCTCGCGTGCGCGTTGGTAGCCCAACCTCAGCTGCTGGTCTTGGACGAACCGACGGTCGGTCTTGATCCCGTGCTGCGGGTCGAGCTGTGGAAGCAGTTCCACGAGCTGGCCGCGAACGGGACGACCCTGTTGGTGTCCAGTCACGTCATGGACGAGGCCGAGCACTGTGACCGGCTGCTGCTGATGCGCGACGGTCAGCTGCTCGCCCAGCTCAGTCCCGACGAACTACGCGCGCGGACCGGGGAACAGAACCTGGAGACCGCCTTCCTCACACTGATCACGATGGGACAGAACGCATGACCGCCACCTCGGCAGCCGCGCCCCGGCGGACGCCCACGATGCGTCCCTACGCCGCGACCACCGGTCGCATCCTGCGGCAGCTGCGCAATGACCACCGCACCGTCGCCATGATCCTGGTGGTTCCCGCCCTGCTGATGACGCTGCTGTATTTCATCTACAAGGACACCCCGACCAACCCGATGAATCCGGTCTCGCTGTTCGACCGAGTCGGCATCAGCATGCTCGGCATCCTGCCGTTCATCGTGATGTTCCTGATCACCGCGATCGCCATGCAGCGCGAACGCACCTCGGGCACGCTGGAGCGGCTGCTGTCCACCCCGCTGACGAAACTCGACCTGCTCGCCGGATACGGCACCGCGTTCTCGCTGGCCGCCGCCGCTCAAGCGACCGTCGCCTGCCTGGTCTCCTTCGGGTTGCTGGGGCTCGGCGCGGCGGGCAGCCCCGGTTGGGTCGTGCTGATCGCGGTGGTCGACGCGGTGTGCGGGGTGGCCCTCGGCCTGCTGGCAAGCGCTTTCGCCCGCACCGAATTCCAGGCCGTACAGTTCATGCCGGTCGTGGTCGCACCGCAGATCTTCTTGTGCGGCTTGCTCGTTCCCCGCGACCAGCTGCCCGATTGGCTGGAGGTGATCAGCGACGTGATGCCGTTGAGCTACGCGGTCGATGCGCTGCAACAGGTTTCAGTGCATCCGGAGGTCACCGGTGCGATGTGGCGTGACCTGGCCATCGTCGCGGCATTCGCGATCGTCGCCCTGTGCCTGGGCGCGGCGACGCTACGACGGCGGACCGAGTGAGGGCAGGCGACGATTCCGGCGGTGCCGAGCGGCCCCTGCGCACCGGGCGTCGACCAGGGCGATCGGGCGCCCGCGAGGCCATCCTCGCGGCCGCCCGCGCGCGTTTCGCCGAGGCGGGCTTCGACAAGACCTCGGTGCGCGCGGTCGCCGCCGACGCGGGGGTGGATCCGGCCCTGGTGCACCACTACTTCGGCACCAAGCAACAGCTCTTCGCAGCGGTGGTGGAGCTGCCGGTGGATCCCGAGGCGACCTTGCGGATCCTCGATTCCGTGCCCCTGGAACAGTTGGGCGAGACCATCATTCGCGCGGTCGTGGGGGTATGGGACTCCCCGGCGGGTCCCGGTGTGGTCGCGGTGGTGCGCAGCATCCTGGCCGGCAACGACGACCCGGCGCTGGCCAGGACGTTTCTCTTGGAAGTCGTGCTGGAACGCGTCCGCCAGCGCATCGCCACCCCGGAGGACGACGGTCGCACCCGGGTCGCACTGGTGGCGTCGCAGATGATCGGCGTGCTGGTGGGCCGCAAAATCATCGGCGTCGAGCCGCTGGCCTCGATGCCCGCGGCCGACCTGGCGGCCACGGTGGGCCCGACGCTGCAACGCTATCTGACCGGTGACATCACGCGGAGACCGGCGTAAAGGTCACCGCTGCGCGGGCCGTCACTCCACGACTTCCACGACGTCACCCGGCCACAGGTACTCGTAAAACGCCTTCGCGCCCTCGTGGGTCATCCGGACGCAGCCGTGCGACTTCTTCTCGATCGGGCCGACGTGGAAGGCGATGTCGCCGTTGAAGAAGGTCGCGTACGGCATCGGAGCGTTGTGCATGGTGCTCCAATGGAACTCCTTCTTGAACGACACGCGGAAGACTCCGGGCGGCGTCTCGTATCCGGGCATCCCGTGCGAAATGGGGGTCGGGCCGTAGACCACCTTGCCCTCGTCCATCAGCCAGGCTTCATCCGTCGACAGCCGCATGCACGCACGGGCCGCCGTGGAACACGGCGCGACCGGCGGCGGGGGCGGAATCAGGGCGGGCATACCCGGAATGTCCGGTCCACCCGGCCAGAGCGGTTCCGCCTGCGCGGGCGCCGCTACGACCAATCCCGCCGCGGCCGCGCAGGCAATCGCACATCGAGCTGTCCAGTTACGTAAACGCGAGCTGCTCATTACGTTCCCGACCTCTCTCCCCATACGCCACCTGTGCCGCTCGTCAGGCTGGCCGCACCGCCCCTTTGCTGGAGCGAATGGACCGTCTCGAGGTGCAAATGATCATGGCGGACCCGGCTTCAAACGGTCAATGGAGGCAAAACGACCGTGACTCATCCGTTGCCCGGGGGACGCCCCGACCGCCGCGAGGCAGACGGGAGAGGAATGGCAGCAGGACGTGCGGAGGATCAGGCGTCGGCCTGCGCGATGAACGCGTCGTGTTCGGCGTCGGTGACGTCCCTGGCTTCGTCGACGAGCAGGACCGGGATGCCGTTCTCGATCGGGTATGCCCGGCGCAGGCGCGGGTTGTAGAGCAGCGCGCTGCCGTCGGCGGCACGGACCAGCCGCAGCGGTCCCTTGTCCTGCGGGCAGGCCAGCAGGCTCAACAGTGTGGCGTCCAGGGTGGTGTGCTCAGGCATACGAGAAAACCTACCTCCCGGGCGGACCGGACCGAGAACCGTCCACACCGAGCGCCGGCGTCCGGCGGAACGAGATGTGGCGATGCCCGAAGAAGCTGGCGCCGGCCACCAGCGCCATCACCGCGACCGCCGACGGGATGCGCGGCAGATGCAGGACCGACACCCCCACCTGGAGCAGCGCCATGTTCAGCGCCAGCCCGCCGGAGTTCACCGCGACGAAGGCGAAGAAATCGCGCCTCAGGCGTCCGCGCACGCGGAACACGAGGGTCCGGTGCAGGAGGAACGCCACGACGACGCTGACGCTGTAGGCCAGGGCGGGTGCGACGGCGGCGGGCACCCGCTCGCCCAGCACCGCCAGCCACGTCACCGTCAAGACCATGCCGAGGCCCGTGTTCACCATGCCCACGAGGGCGAACGCGATCTCTTGACGTCGCACCAATCGCAGCAGCGGACCGGGATCGGCGGGAAGCGGCGTGGTCTTTTCCGCCACGCCGGTGAGCCGGGCGTCCGTCACGAAGGCCCGAGGCGCCTCCGTCACACCCGCGACGTCGCGCCGCATACCCGTCGTCGGCGCGCCGACTCGATCCGCCGCGCCCCCGTTCATCGGACGGCGTCGGCCAAGTCGGTCTCCGGTGTCACGGCCGTGTCGCCCGGGGACGGCGCGTCACCTGCTTCGACCGATCGGTCCGGCCGCCGCCTGCCGCGCCGGTACACCCACTGCAGCAGCGCGATGCCGAGCATCCCGAGCAGCGCCGCGGCGACGCCGATCCGCCAGCCGGGCGGCTGCCAGGACAGCACCAGCTCACCGGAGCTGCCAGCCGGAAGATCGACCGCGACAAAGGTTTTCGCCACCAGGGTGGACGGGATCTCGCGGCCGTCCAGCGTCACCCGGTAGCCCGGCCAGCCGAGCCGCGCGAAGACGACCCGCCCGCCCTCCGGCGAACTCACGCGGACCCTGCTGGTCGTGTCCGATTCGGCGACCGATGTGGCCGTCACGCCCTGGACGGCCGCGACCCGGCCGTCGCGGGCCGAGATCAGGCCGTCGATGCGTTCCAGCACCGCGATGTACTTCTCGTGCCCCGGATAGTCGACCCACCTCCAGCCGGAGGGCGCGGGCTGGTCGCGCGCGTCCGGATACAGGGCGCGATGCAGCACGACCCGATCGACTTTCATCAAGTCGACGATGGTCCGGCCGGTGGTCGGCTCGGCGGCGAAGGCGCGCCGGTAGGCGTCCGGGCAGACGCTGGTGTCCCATCGCATGCACAGCGTCTCGCCGAACCAGTAGTGCCCGTTGGGGGTGTACCCGCTGACGTAGGTCAGCTCGAGATTTTTGGCGTAGTTGCCGAAAACCAGCGAGCCATACGCACCGGAGAGATTCCGTTCCGCCGGCGGGATGAGCATACGGTCCCCGAGTTGGAGCGTTGTGCCCGCGAAATCGGGGAACGCGGCCTTCATCTCCGACCGGTTCTCCGGCAGATTCCAGCCCATCGGCGTCGGTTGCGCGGCCGACACCTGCCAATACGCGATCGGGAACACCGAAACGACGACCAGCGCGCACGCGGCCGCCGTGCCGTGGCTGCGCCCGAGCCAGACCGCCACCGCGCCGAGCGCGGCCACACCGAGCGCCGCGAGGACGTGCCCGACCACCTCCTGCGGGGCGGCCGAGAACGAACGCGCCCACAACAGGCCGATGAGCACCGCGGCCGCGATGCCACGCCGCCGCCGGTCCTGGAAGGTCGCGAAGCGGCCCAGCAGCACGCACACCAGTACCAGCAGGCCGAGCGCGACCATCGGCAGCACCCGGGCGGGCCAGCGCAGCGGGCCGATCGCGCCGGGCCCGGCTGTCCACATCAGCGCCATCACCGCGAACAGCGCGGGCGCGACGAATTCGCGCGCGGCGCGCAGCGCCCGGGGCCAGTCGACGAAGGCCAACGCCGGAATCAGGAACCACGCGATGTAGACCACCGGCATCGGCTGCACGTACCCCCACCAGGAATTGAAGGCGGGCAGCGAACTGGGCAGGCTGGCGTTCAACGACTCCGACCACGGCACCGTGAGGAACTGGTCGTTGTTGATCTGCGCGGTGCCGCGCCAAGTCACCTTCGCCGACAGCATGCTCGGCAGGTAGGTCGCCAATCCGGCCAGAGCCGCACAGGCCGCGACCGTGAGCAGGCGCAGGGAGGGCCGCCACGCCTTCTGATGGACGAGTTCGCCGATCGCGACGGCGCCCACCATCAGACCGGCCTCGACCGCGGGAAAGATGTACTGCACCGAGATGGCCAGGTACAGGAAGACGAACGTCGGAATCGGCCCGCTGCGCCCGCGGGCGTACCGCACCCCCGAAGCCCACGCGTGCGCCATCCAGGCGGTGCCGGTGAACGCGGTCATCCAGCTGGCTTCGTCGAAGAACAGCAGCCATCCCGTGAACGGCATGGCGACGCCGGCCACCGCCGCCCAAGGGGCCTTCGCCCCGTAGGCCGAACAGATCCGATAGACGCCGAGCGCGAGGATGATCGCGAAGATCAGCTTCACCACGGTGGCGTACAGCGCCAGATTGTCGACCGACGGAGCGATCAGGTCGATCAGCAGTTGCGGCGGATTGAGCAGACCGGCTTCTTCGATGGCGTAGTTGCCTGCCATCCAATGCTCGGGCACCAGCGCGGGAAAACGTCCCTCGCGCAGATACCGGCCGAGCATCACCCAGAGCGGGGCGTACTGCGACTCCGTGTCGTCGGTATAGAAATGCCGGGAATTGGCTAGTAGAACGGCACCGTATCCCGCGATCACCCCGAGCGCCGTGATAGCGCCCCATGTGAGATCTTCTCGCGAAGGAAAGGTTCGACGTTCGGCCACGAGTCACAGACCATACCCGCAACTCGGCGCCGTTCCGGCAAGCCAGTGCCGGAAGGCCGTCGGCGAAGGCGCTATCCGGTCGCGTGCGCCGACGGGGTCTCCGGCCTACGGCGGAACGAGATGTAGCGATGGCCGAAGAAACTGGCGAACGCGACCAGCCCCATCACCACGACCGCCGCCGGAATCCGCGGCAGGTGCAGCACCGAGACGGCCAGCGACAGCAGCACCGTGTTCATCAGCAGCCCACCGGAATTCACCACGACGAAGCCGGCGAAGTCGCGCAATACCCGGCCGCGCACCCGGAACACGAGGGTTCGGTGCAGAACGAAAGCGACGACGATCCCCATGCCGTAGGCCAGCACCACCGAGACGGCGGGCGGCCACGCGTCACCGAGCACCGCGAGCCACGCGACCGTCAGCCCCATGCCGAGCAGGGTGTTGCACGCGCCGACCAGGGCGAATGCCACCTCCTGACGACGGACCGCCCGCACCAGCAGGCCTGCCTCGGGCTCCGGTGCCGCCGCGCCGGGATCCGCGACCACGGGACGCGCGTTCGTCTTCACGAAACGACGTCCGCCAATTCGCGATCCGTCTCGGCGGGTTCGGCGGCGCCGGTCTGCTCCGGCTGCTCGCGTCGCCGGGAGCGGATATACAGCCACTGCAGAACGCCGAGGCCGAGCACGCCGGCCAGCGCGGTGGCGATGCCGATCTTCCAGCCCGGGGGACGCCAGGTCAGCACCAGTTCGGCGTTCTGGGTACCCGCGGGAACCTCGACGGCGACGAAGGACTTGGCGACAGTCGTGATCGGAAGAGACTCGCCGTTCAAGGTGACGCGGTATCCCGGCCAGCCCAGCCGGGCGAACACGACCCGGCCGCCGTCGGCCGAGGACACGCGGACGCGGCTGGTGGTGTCGGTTTCGGATATGGACGTCGCGGTCACGTCGTCGGCGGCGGCGACGCGGCCGTTCTTCGTCGAGACGAGTCCGTCCACCCGTTCCAGCACCGCGATGTAGCGCTCGTGACCGGGATAGTCCACCCACTTCCAGCCCTCGGGCGCCGGTTGGTTGCCCGCGTCCGGGAACAGCGCTCGTTGCAGCACCACCCGGTCCAGCTTCATCAGGTCGACCAGCGGCCGTCCCGTGGACTGCTCCGGCGCGAACATCCGCCGGTAGGCGTCCGGGCAGACGCTGCCGTCCCAGCGCATGCACAGCATCTCGCCGAAGTAGAAGTGACCGCTCGGGGTGTAACCGTTCACATAGTCGAGTTCGACGCCGCGAGCGTAGTTGCCGAAGACCAGTGACCCGTAAGCGCCCTCGACGCTCTTGTCCTGAGGCTGCAACAGACCGCGGTCGCCGAGCTGGATCGAGGTACCCGCGAAGTCCGGGAACGCCGCCTTGGCCTCCGATCGCTTCGCGGGCAGGTTCCACGACATCGGAGTCGGTTGCGCGGCGCTGACCTGGAAGTACGCGATCGGGAACATCGCAAGGACGGTGAGAGCGCAGACCGCCGCGGTCCCCTTGGTTCGCCCGAGCCACACCGCCGCGGCCACCAGGGCGGCCAGCGCGAGCGCCGCGACTACGTGCCAGATCGCGTCGTGCGGGTCGGCGGAGAACGAGCGCACCCACAGCAGCAGGATCAGCACGCCCGCCGCTGTGCCGCGGTTCTTCGGGTCGCGCACGGTCCCGTAGCGGCCCAGCAGCACGCACACCAGCACGAGCAGGCCGATGGCCAGCATCGGCAGCACGCGCGCCGGCCAGCGCAGCGGTCCGACCGAGCCGGGACCCGCGGTCCACATCAGCATCATGATCGCGAAGATCGCGACCGCGCTGAGTTCCCGCCAGGACTCCTTGGCCCGGCGCCAGTCGATGAACGCCAGGGCGGGAATCAGGAACCACGCGATGTAGGTGACCGGCAGCGGCTGCACGTAACCCCACCACGAACTGAACGCGGGCAGCGAACTGGGCAGGCTGGCGTTCAACGACTCCGACCACGGCACCGTGAGGAACTGGTCGTTGTTGATCTGCGCGGTGCCGCGCCAAGTCACCTTCGCCGACAGCATCGACGGCAAGAAGGTCAGCAGACCCGCGAGCCCGGCGCAGCCCGCCGCGAGGGTCAGCCGGAGCACCGGCTGCCACTTGCGCTGGTACACGAGTTCGCCCACGGCCACCGCCACCAGCATCAGCACCGCTTCCACCGCCGGGAAGATGTACTGCGTCGAGATGGTCAGATACAGGTAGACGAAGACGGGGACGGGCCCGCCGAGACCGCGCGTGTAGCGCACCGAGGCCGCCCAGGCGTGCACCAGCCACGCGGTGCCGGTGAGCGCGGTCATCCAGCTGGCTTCGTCGAAGAACAGGAAGAAGCCCGACAGCGGCAGCGCGATGCCCGCCACCGCCGACCAGGCCGGCCGCCCGCCGTAGGCGAGGCAGACGCGGTACACCCCGAGCGCTGCGATGATCGAGAAGATCAGCTTCACAACGGTGGCGTACAGCGCGACGTTGTCCACCGAGGGTGCGATCAGATCGATCAGCAGCTGCGGCGGATTGAACAGTCCCGCGTCGTCCATGGTGTTGTTGCCCGACATCCACTGTTCGGGGACCATGACCGGGAACTCCCCCGCGCGCAGCGCACGGCCCAGGCCGACCCACAGCGAGGTGTACTGGGACTCGGTGTCGTCGGTGAAGAAATGCCTGGCGTTGGCCAGCAGGACAGCGAGGTAACCCGCGACCACTCCGAGCGCGGTGATGACCCCCCACCGGTAGACATCTCGCCGCGAATAGACATCCGGCCGCGAGCCGAGCACTGCACTGTCCGTCACGAGTTCCAAACCCTACAGGGCGGCTGTGCGGTTGGCATCGCTCGTGGACGCCGCCAAGATGGGGGCATGATCAGCTGCTCCGGTGGCCGCGTATCGCACCGTGCTAAAGTCCACACCGGTTCGGGCTCTGCAGTTCTGCAACGAGTACCGGCACGCACCGTCATCGAAAGTCGATCCAGCTGATGCCGATTCCCCCCGCCCGTACATTCCGTTCCGGCGCCCCCGCCACGAACGGTGACCCGGCACGGCCCGGCGTGGATCGGCCGCACCGGGTGTCGGTGGTCGTGCCGGTGTACCGGGGTGAGGACACGATCGCGGGTCTGGTCGCCGAACTGCACGATCTCACGCGCCCCGTCGAGACGCCGGGCGGCACCACGTTCACGGTCACCGAGATCATCCTGGTGCACGACCACGGCCCCGACCGTTCCGACGTGGTACTGCAGGAACTGCAGCGAACCTATCCCACGGTGCGCACCGTCTGGCTCAGCCGCAACTTCGGCCAGGACGCCGCCACGATCGCCGGGATGTCGGTCGCGGCCGGTGACTGGATCGTCACCATGGACGAGGACGGCCAGCACGATCCCCGCTTCATCAGCACGTTCCTGGACACGGCCTTGGCGCAGCGAGCCGACCTGGTCTACTCCAAGCCGAGCAACACCAGGCCGCACGGATTCCTGCGCAATCTGACCTCGCGCGGAGCCAAGCTGGTGCTCGCGACGCTGTTCGCGTTCCCGGATTCCACCCGGTTCGAAAGCTACCGGCTCATCCGTGGGGACATCGGCAGGCAGCTCGCCGAAGTCGCCTCCAACGGCGTCTACCTGGACGTCGCGCTGACCTGGGTGGTCGGCGCCGTCGCGCAGGCGCCGGTGGTGTTGCGGGCCGAGGGCAGGGAGGAGTCCGGCTACAACTACCGTCGCCTGTTCTCGCTGTTCTGGAAGATGGTCCTGTGCAGCGGCACCCGCGGATTGCGGCTGGTCAGCCTGCTGGGCGTCACGCTGGCCCTGGCCGGCGTCGTGATGGCCGCGATCGTCGTCTTCGAAGCGCTGACCACCGACGGCTGGGCACCCGAAGGCTGGGCCTCCACCATCGTGGTGCTGCTGCTGTGCTCCGGCGCAGTGCTCTTCTCGCTCGGGCTCATCGCCGAGTACCTGGGCGTGGCCCTGCACATCCTGGTGGGCAAACCGCTCTACCTCACCGTCGAGACGCCGACGCCGCGTCCGGCCGACACTTCGGAATTGACCGCGACCACCGCCAGCAGGGGGACCGACCGGGTTGAGCACTGACCGCGTCATCTTCAGCCGCCCATTCCGGGCGCGCCGGGAACTAGCGAACCTGGAGGCCGTGCTGGCCTCCGACCACAGCCATGGCGACGGACAGTTCACCGCGTCGGCCACCGCGAAGCTGAAGGCGATCACGGGCGCGCCGCACGCCCTGCTCACCACCTCCTGCACGTCCGCGTTGGAGATGGCGGGCCTGCTGCTGGAGCTGGGCCCCGACGACGAAGTGATCGTGCCCAGCTTCGCGTTCACCTCCACCGCCACCTCGATGGCGCTGCGCGGCGCCACATGCGTCTTCGCCGACATCGATCCGGCAACCGGCAACCTGGACCCGGCGTCGGTGGCCGCAGTGATCACCGAGCGGACCAAAGCCGTGGTGGTCATCCACTACGGTGGCGTCGCCGCCGACATGGACGGGTTGCTGGCCCTGGCGAACGCGCACGGCTTCGCCGTCGTCGAGGACAACGCGCACGGGCTCGGCGGCACCTGGCGCGGCAGGCAGCTGGGCACCATCGGCACGATGGGCACGCTCAGCTTCCACGACACCAAGAACGTGCACTGCGGCGAGGGCGGCGCGCTGCTGCTCACCGACGAGATCCTGATGGCGCGCGCCGAGATCATCCGGGAAAAGGGCACCGACCGTGCCCGGTTCCTGCGCGGAGCAGTGGACAAGTACTCCTGGCAGGACATCGGCTCCAGCTATCTGCCGAGCGAGCTGAACGCGGCCGTGCTCGACGCGCAACTGGACGAGTTCGACACCATCCAGGCCGGACGGCACCGGGTGTGGGACGCCTACGCCGCCGCCCTCCCGGACTGGGCCCGCCGCAACGACGTGCGCCTGATGTCCGTGCCCGCCGATCGCGGGCACACCGCGCATCTGTACTACCTGCGCACCCCGACCGAGCGACGCCGCGACGACCTCATCATGCACCTCGCCGCGCAGGGCATCTCCGCCCCGTTCCACTACATCCCGCTGGACTCCAGCCCGGCCGGCTTCAAACTCGGCCGCACTCCGCGACCGTGCGCCCGCAGCGCCGAGTTCTCCGGAACCGTCGTGCGCCTGCCGCTGTGGCCGGATCTCACCGACGCGCAGGTAGCCCGCGTCGTGGACGCGGTCACCGCGTTCACCGTGTGATCGCGTCGTCGCGATAGACGAGACCCGATCACGGCTTACGCGGTGAGGACGTAGAGCTTCTCCCTGCCGCCCGCGATCAGGGATCGCCGTGCCACGCGCGGCGCGTACGGCGTGAAGAACTCGTCCAGCGTCTGCTCGGTGAAGCGGTGCGCCTGCTCGCCGTCGCCCGCGTCGGTGAACCGCTTGCCGATCGTGGCGAGGACCGGATTGTCGCTGGTCGCCAGGTTTCGGACCGGTTCGGCGACGATCACGTGCTTGCCCGCGGCCGCGAGCATCCGATCGAGGAGGGGGCCCGGCTCGGGGAGGAAATGATAGAGGCTGGCCTGCATGATGACGTAGTCGGCGGCGGGCAGTGCGTCATCCGAACGCAGGTTCCATACCCTGCCCCGTCCGCCCGCTTCGTTCACGCGCGCGACGAAACGCTCGTTCAGGTCCAGGCCCGTGTAGTCGACCGACTTGCGGCGCAAGTAGCGGGTGTAGAGCGTCGCAGGTCCGCAGCACAGATCCACCACGCTCGCTCCCTCCGGGACGAGCTCCGCGATAGCGCGATACCGAGCCGTGTAGTGCCTGCCGTACAACCCGCGCATCAGCACCTCGTAGACGGTCCCGTTGCGGTAGATGAGGCTCGTTCTCACAGGCACTCACTATGCCATCGGTCGGTGAATCCGGCGCTTCGGCAACGTGAATCGCGTCAATCGCCGAGCAATGTGTGTGCTTGGTCCTCGGTGAGGATCTCGTAGGCATCGGAAGCCCGGTTGTACCACCAGGTGTCCGGTCCCGGCTCGGGGCGCCCGGCCGCCTGCACCGCACGGGCGGAGGGGCGGAAGGACGAG
Source organism: Nocardia sputi (assembly GCF_023501985.1). Lineage (NCBI taxonomy): Bacteria > Bacillati > Actinomycetota > Actinomycetes > Mycobacteriales > Nocardiaceae > Nocardia > Nocardia sputi. The sequence continues at coordinate 17,100 of NZ_JAMFLC010000019.1, forward strand.
CTGCGGGGAATGTCGTTCACCACGTACACCAGGTCGGGCCGCTGATCCGGTTCCAGCGCGCGCAACGCCTCGGTGACGTCCTTCGGTTCCAGGTGGAAGCCTTCGCGCACGCTCACTGCGGCCACCGCGATGCAGTGGTCACCGACATTGAGGCCGTAGGTGACTTCCATGTCGACCGCGGTGATGTCGTTGAGCACGTCGACGATCGGCTGCCCGAACACCGGCCCGCGCCGGGTGTGGATCACCGTGTCCGTGCGGTCGATCAGCCAGTAGTCGCCGTCGCTGTCGCGGCGGAACAAATTCTCCGTCGGCATCCAGGAGTCGCCCGCCGTGAAGACCCCGCGCAGGCCGCCGGCGGAGATGTCGATGCCGTCGGACGCTTTGCCGATCAGCAAGCCCACCTCGTTGTCCGCGCAGCGCCGGGCGAAGCCCGAGCCGTCGACCAGAACGCGCTCGGTGAGCGGATCGTAGGCGACCAATTCCACCTTCGCGGTGCCGGGAACCGGCCTGCCCTTGCACCCGCGCTTCTGACCGGCCACATTGGCCAGCACCACGTCGCCCTCGATCGAAGCGTAGAACTCCAGTACCCGGGCGGGTTCGAACTGCTCGACGGTGCGCCGCCACAGCCCGGCGGGCATACCGGAGCCGATGAACAACCGGATGGGGTGGCGATGACCGGCCGGGAACACCTCGGCGTCGAGGATGTCGCGCAGCATGGTCCAGGTGTAGGTGACGACGGTGACGCCGTAGCGGTGCACCTCCTCGGCGAAGCGCTCCGGATTCAGCGACCGGGCCAGCGCGATCCGGCTCCCGCCGGCGACCGCTCCGCCGAGACTGACCAGCAGCCCGGAGGAATGATGCAGCGGGGCGAGGCAGTACACCGTGTCCTTACGGTCGAGATCAGCCGTGGTCGCGGTACCGAACGCCGACAGCGCCCAGCGATGGTTGGTGATGTACTTGGTCTCCAGTCGGTCGCCGGTGCCGGTGACGAGCACGAACGCCAGCTCCCGCGCCAAGCCCGGATCGGGCCGGTACCACGCGGGCAGCTGCACCCGGGCCGGGTCGATCTGCTCGAGGTCGATCAAGCGATCCCCGGAGGGCAGGGACAATTCGCGGGTGTCGCCGCCCCCGAGCACCAGCACCCGGGCGCCGGTCTCGGCGGCCTGCCGCAGGTTCTCCGGGTCGGCGATCAGGGTATCCACGCCGGTCAGCTCGATCGCGCGGCTCAGTTCGCTGTTCGGGGCCAGCAGCACCGCCACCGCGCCCAGCCGCGACAGCGCCGCGACAGCGGCCAACGCGCTCGGCCGTGTCTCCATCACCAGGCCGACCCGCATGGCGGGACGCACGCCCACCGAGATCAGGCCGCGCACCACGTTGTCGATGCGCGTGTTGACCGCCGCGTTGGTGTGCACCCGGTCGTCGAACAGGAACAGGTCCCGCCGCGGCGCGCGCCGCGCCTGCTCGGCCAGCAGTCGGCCGAGTGATACCCGGGTGTGCGGCTGGATCATGCCCAGTCGGGTCAGCCTGGGTAGTGCCCGTGCCGCTTCGCCGGCCAGTTCGATCGAGCCGCGCACCGTGTTGTTCGCGATGCCCTCGAGTGCTTTGCCCACCCCGGTGCCCGCCTCCGCCAGCGTCGCGGCGGTGTGCACCACCCGGGTCGCCGCCGACCGGGGGCGATTGCTCGCCACATGCTCGGCCATCGGCACGATCTCCGGGGGCAGCGGCTTGTCGCCGTCCATCCACTCGACCCACTGCCGCACCAGCGGCCAGGTGTGGTTGGTGGCCGTGCTTCCGGCCACGAGGCCGAAGTGCCCCGCCACCAAGGTCGCCTCGTAGACCTCGGCGTTGGGCGCGGCCCGCACGATGCCGCGCACGGCGGCGGGCTGTCCGATGTCGTCCACCTCGCCGACGAACGCCAGGATCGGGCATTTCAGCTCGGCCAGCGAGATCGGCTGATCGCGGATCACGAAACCGCCGAGCATCAGCCGGTTGTGCGCGACGAACTGCTTGAGCAGGTCCGCCGCGGCGGGGCCCGCGTAACCGACCCAGCCGTCGCTGTTGAGGAAACGGCGCTGGCGCTCCTTCGGCAGCAGCGCCTCCCGGTCGTGCAGCTGACGCAGGAAATCGATCCTGGACTTGGCCGTCTTCACCGGGTCGAGCAATTGGAAGCCGATCCGCACCATGGAGTCGGTGATCGGCAGCCGGGTGACCACGTGGTCGGCCAGGAAGTCGGCGACGTCGGAGACCATGCCGTAGGGCAGTCCGAACGGCATGCCCGCGACGATGTCGACCGGGCTGCCGAAGGTCACGATGCTGTCCACGCCCTTGCCGTACCGGTAGGCGGCGGACTGGTAGGCGAACATGCCGCCCTGCGAGTAGCCCATCAGGTGCACGCCGCTGCCGGTGGCCTCGTTGACGGTGTCGATGGCGCTGTTGACGGCGAGCACGTGGTCGGCGAGGTCGCGTTGCCAGCCGCCCTCCTCACTCGCGGGCGAGCCGAAGTCCACCACCCAGCAGTCGACGCCACCGCGGTGCAGGATCCCGACGGCGCCGTCCTCGGCGTTCACGTCCCAGATGTCGGCGTTCACCATGAGCGGCGGGACCAGCAGGGCCACCGGACGGCCGGGGGTGGCGTCGTCGGGGAAGTAATGGCGCAGCCGGTACATGCGTCTGCGCTCCACGACTTCGAACGGAGAGGACGCGACGTCATGGGTCAGCCCGCCGAAGCGGATGACCTCCAGGCCGTTCTGCGCGGTCGCCATCAACCGCTGCACCGAGCCCACCACATCCTTCGCATTCAACTTCACCATCGCTCCTGGCCCTACCTAGAACGTGACCCGCATCACACACCGCGAGGTGTTCAGACGAGCTTCCCATACCACCTGTCCATTATGTGTCCGCTGTGACACGACACATGCATGGATGCCGCGGTCGGCTTCCATGACGTTTACGCATCGGCTCGTGAACGGCGCCCGGCGAACGTGCGAGGCACCGGGAAACCGACAGCGGAGAGTCACCGGTGCGCCTCGGTGGGCACGCCGCCCCCCTGAGCGAATACCGACCCACCCTACCCAGGGAGACGAGCCGCTCCCGGCACAGCCACGCACACGTCAGCCATGGCTGAGCCCGATCTCTTGATAAGCGAACGAGCGCGCCGGTGGGAGCCGCCTGCGCATTGCCGGTGGGTCGCCGCGGTGGTCTGGTCATCACATCGAGTACGACGCCCGACCACAGGGCAGGAGGCATCGATACAGAGAGCTGATCATGGGCAATCGCAAGGCAATTGGCAGATTCATCTCTGGGCGCCACCCGCCGTTACCGGAATCGACTGCGTGTCGTAACCATCCGCAGGCACTCGCGCGAATCTTCGAAGTTTTCCTGTGCGCAGCAGCTTTCGGCGTCTACCATCGATCACGTCTGGAACGCCTTGGCGCGTAGGCAATCTCGTTCGATGAGCTCTTCGCGGACATACCCGCTGCTGTTTTGATGTGAACACCCAGCGACTCTGAACTATCGACACTATCGACGACTCCGTATTCACCCTGCCCCAAAACCCGTCACCGGCTCCCGGTGGCCGTCTCGAGGTGAGGACCACGCATGACCATAGAAATGCCAGTCGAAACGGAAAACAACGTGCGCAGGAGCCTGAGCACCAGCACGGCAGGCCTACTCGCGCACACCACCAAATCCGAACCGCAGATGCAGGGCATCAGCTCGCGCTGGCTCACCCGCGTGCTGCCGTGGACGCAGGTCAACGGCGGTGTGTATCGGGTGAACCGCCGCCTGACCCATACCGTGGGCAACGGGGAGGTGGAATTCGTCATCGACGGCGGCTCCGCACGGGTGATTCCCCTCGAATTGCAAGAGCTTCCGGCACTGCGCCATTTCGACGACGAGGACGTGTTGCGCGGCCTCGCAGAGCGTTTCGAACAGCGTGATCTCGAACCGGGCACTGTAGTAGCGGAATTCGGCAACCCGATGGATCAGGTTCTGCTGATCGTGCACGGCAAATTGAGCAAGATCGGTTCGGGCGAATACGGAGAGCAGACAAAGCTCGGCATGCTGGGGGGCGGTGACTACTTCGGCGACGTGATGCTCATCGAGCCCTCGGCGATCTGGCCCGTCACCGTAAAGACGGTGACCAAGACGACCATGCTGGTGCTTCCCCGGCAATCCCTGACGGAGTACCTCGACAGCGCTCCGGCGCTGCGGGAGCAACTCTCCCGCGTCGCGTCCGCGCCCACCCACCGCCAGAACAACAAAGGCGAGGCCGACATCGAGGTCGCCTCCGGCCACTCCGGGGAGCCGCTGCTGGAAGGCACGTTCGTCGACTACGACGCCTCCCCGCGGCAGTACGAGCTCAGCCTGGCGCAGAGCGTGCTGCGCGTGCATACCAGAGTCGCCGACCTGTTCAACGACCCGATGAACCAGGTCGAGCAGCAACTGCGCCTGACCATCGAGGCGCTCTACGAACGGCGGGAGTACGACCTGGTCAACAATCCCGACTTCGGCCTGCTGCACAACTGCGATCTGAAACAGCGCATCTACACCGAGACCGGCGCGCCCACCCCGGACGACATGGACGAACTGCTCAGCATGCGCCGCAGCACGAAACTCTTCCTCGCCCACCCGAAAGCGATCGCGGCGTTCGGACGCGAATGCAGCAAGCGCGGGCTCTACCCGGACCCGGTCGAGGTGGACGGACATCGTGTGCCCGCGTGGCGCGGCGTGCCGATCTTCCCGTGCGGCAAGATCCCGATCAGCGACACCCAGACCACCTCGATCCTGGCCATGCGCACCGGCGAGAAGGACCAGGGCGTGATCGGCCTGCACCAGACCGGGATCCCGGACGAGTACGAGCCCAGCCTGAACGTGCGCTTCAAGGGCATCGATGACCAGTCGATCATCTCCTACCTGATCAGCTGCTATTACTCGGCCGCCGTGCTGGTGCCCGACGCCCTCGGCGTGCTCGACAACGTCCTGGTCGCCCGGCAAGCGGACTGACCGGGGTGATGAGCATGTCGGTGCTCTCCCGCGCCGCGGCGGCGCAGGCCTCCAATGAGGTCGCCGCCACCGTCGTCGCGCTGCTCACCAACACCGGGACGGCCGCTCCGTCCGACCTCTTCGCGCCGAAAAAAGCTGACGCACCGGATATTCCGCCCCCGGATGGACCAGCGGGTGTGCGGCCCGCCGGGTTGCTCGGTCCATCCGGCCTCGGCGCCGCCGCCCTGCTGCTGCCGATTGGTGGCACGGACCGTGTCACGACGCCCGCCGTCGTGGCGGCGACCTCGGCCGCTGTCCACACCGACGGGCGGGGCACCGCCATCGACGAAACCAGAACAGCGGCCACGCCCGGCGGCATACCGAGATCGGTGAAACGGATGCCGGTGTCGTCGCCGCCACGCATCCCCACCGGACCGACCGGACTCGGCACAGCGTCGGCGTTCTTCGGAAGAGACGGCATCGCGGTGTCGCCACGCACGGCCGGGCACACGGCGCCCGGCCCGGAACCCGCCGGTGATTCCGCGCGCACGCCGCGAATGCCGACCAGCACGACGCACCGCGATCGACCGGATCCGATTCCCCCGCTGTACTGCCCGCCGCCGCTGCGTGACGATCCCGCTCTGGCCGAAGCCGTCAATACCGGGATCGTCGATTGGGCGAGGGACATCGGGCTGTACGAGGGCCGGCTGGAGGAGTTGCGCGACGCCGATTTCGGTCGGCTGATCATGCTCGCCCACCCGGACTGCGACGACGCGGACCGGCTGCTGGCAGCGGCGAAGTGCGCCGTCTCGGAATGGTCGGTGGACGACTACTACTGCGAGGAGGACGCCGACGACCGGGCTCCGGACGGCACGCCGTCCAGTGCCGAGGCCGAACTGGGTCCCCGGCTCGAATTGGCCGCCGCCGCCATGGACCCGGTTCACCTGCCCGTGCGATACGTCGCCCAGCTCGAGGCGGCTCTCGAGGCCGACCCCATCCTGCGCGCCTTCCGCACGTCCTTCGACCATCTGGCGCGCTACGCCAGCCCGGCGCAGCTGGCCCGGCTGCGCACCGAGATCGCGGGCTGGTTCATCGCGCTCGGCGCGGAAGCGGGTTGGCGGGCGGCGGGACGGATGCCGCCGGTGTGGGAATACCTCACCAACCGGCAACCGCACAGCTTCTTGCCCTGCATGGCGCCGACCGACGTGCTCGGCGGCTACGAGTTGCGAGCCGCGGAGTACACCCACCCGGCGGTGCGCCGTGTGGTCACCACGGCGGCGCTGGCCAGCCAGATGGTGAACGACCTGTATTCGATGGCGCGCGAGGACCTTTCCAACGGCAGAGAGTTCAATCTGCCGACCGTCCTCGCCGCCGAGGAGCGCTGCTCACGCCGCGAGGCCGTGCTGCGCACCGCCGAGGTGCACGACGAACTGGTGCACCGGTTCGAACGCGAGGCGGCGCCCCTGGCCGCGGCGGGATCGCCGCAGCTACGCCGCTTCCTCGCCGGCCTGTGGGCCTGGATGGGCGGCAACCGTGCCTGGCACGCCGACAGCAAACGCTATCGCGATGTGAAATGAAGCAGTACCGCACCGAGAGAGGATGATCGCGCATGACCATGCTCAACCCGGACACCGGGACCGTTCTGCGTACCAGTTACCAGAAGTCCGTCGCCGCGTACTGGAACAACAACCCGAACGACGACCGGGTCAACACCAAACTCGGTGAGGTCGACGGGCTCTACCACCATCACTACGGCATCGGCGACCCGGATCTGTCCGTGCTGACCGGCCCGGAGGACACCCGCGAGGAACGCATCGTCACCGAGTTGCACCGGCTGGAGACCGCGCAGGCGGAGTTCCTGCTCGACCACCTCGGCGACGTCCGCCCCGGCGACCGGCTGATGGACGGCGGCTCCGGCCGCGGGGGCACCAGCTTCATGGCCAATCAGCGCTTCGGCTGCCAGGTCGACGGGGTGACCATCTCCGAATACCAGGTCGGCTTCGCCAACGACCAGGCCGCCCGCCGCGGTGTCGCGGACAAGGTGAAGTTCCACTTCCGCAACATGCTGGACACCGGATTCGAGACCGGTTCCATGCGCGGCATCTGGACCAACGAGACCACCATGTACGTGGACCTGTTCGACCTGTTCCGCGAGTTCTCCCGCCTGCTGGAACCGGGCGGACGCTACGTGTGCATCACCGGCTGCTCCAATGATGTCACCGGTGGCCGTTCGTCCTCGGTCAGCTGGATCGACGCGCACTACGGCTGCATGATCCATCCGCGCAGCGAGTACTTCCGCGCCATGGCCGAGAACAACCTGGTGCCCATCGCCGTGACCGAGCTCACCGCCGCGACAATCCCGTATTGGGAGCTGCGGACGAAATCCGAGCTGGCCACCGGCGTCGAGAAGCCGTTCCTGACCGCCTACCGGGAGGGCAGCTTCCACTACATGCTCATCGCCGCCGATAAGGTGGGCAGGTGACCGACACCCTCGCCCAGCAGCACACCGACCGCGAGGCCCTGCCCGTCGAGCTCGTCGACGACATGGGCCGCGCGGTCGGCGAGTGCTCGGTCGCCGAGGCCCATCTAGCTCCGGGGCGACTGCACCGCGCGTTCTCCGTGTTGCTCTTCGACTCGGCGGGCCGGGTGCTGTTGCAGCAGCGTGCGGCGGTGAAGACCAGATTTCCGTCGCTGTGGGCCAACACCTGCTGTGGGCACCCCGCACCTGACGAACCGGTCGCGACCGCCGCAGGGCTGCGACTGAACGAGGAAATGGGCCTGACCTGCGCGCTCACCGAAGCGGGAATCTACCGGTACCACGCCGCGGACCCGCGGACCGGTCGCGTCGAATCCGAATGGGATCACGTGCTGATCGGGCGGTTGGACATCGGGACACCTCGGCCGGATCCGGCCGAGGTCGCCGACTACGCCTGGATCCAACCGGACGCGCTCCGCGACGCGCTGGTCGACAATCCGGACGCCTACACACCATGGCTGGCGGGAGTCCTCGACATAGCCGAGCCCGCGTACGTCCCGAGAAGCTCGACACCCTGACCGTCCCTCGACTTCTATGGCCCGAGGCAGCCGAGCACATCGTCGACTGCTGGTGGTCGACGCCGATCCGGCTGCCTCGATCCAGCTTCGCGACGTCGCGGCACCTCCCTTTCCCGGCTGTCTCGTAACTCCGCGTTCGAGCGTGCTGTTACCGGCAGCCGGGACGATCTCATTGATAGATGCGCATATCCCTGTAACACCATGGACAGAAACTGAGAGAAATCATAGGAACGGCACAGGCTTTGGCCAGGACCGTTCTGCATCGTTGACGTTGTTGGAGTTCTCGGTGAAGTGAGGTGCGTGATGGTCGAATTCGAGGTCACCGGAACGAGGGTGACCGTGCACGTGCGCGGCGCCCATCAGCTGCTCGCACTGCGCGACCAGCTGACGTTCGATTTGTCCGACATCACCGCGCTCGGCTTGGCCGGGGTCGATCGCCGCCCGCCGTGGGTGCGCGCGCCCGGCGCGTTCTTCCCCGGCGTCATCGCGGCGGGAACGTTCCGGGGCAAAGGCCGCAAGGAATTCTGGGACACACGCTTCGACGGGCACGCCATTCGTATCGACTTGGCAGGCGCCGACGTGACACGCCTCGTGGTCGACGTGGCAGACCCCGACGCCGAGTTGCGGAAGCTCGCGACCGCCGTGGCCGCCTGATCCCTCGGACGCTGCACGAACTCGGCGAGCCCCCGTCCGGGTCAGGGCAGTGCGCTCGTGCCCGGACGGTAGCGCCCCCTCCCCTACCCGACTGCGCGACTGCGCGTGAGCCGCGTTTACAACGTCGGCGCCGCCGCCACGCCGCCACTCGACCATCATGGCCACGCTGACCACCGCCACGCCGACCTCGGTACGCAGGTGCGCTGCCGCCCCCACATTCCGAAACGATCGCGTCGGACAGTCCGCCTTCCCCCACGCCTCGATGATCTGGCGGCCGCTCGGACGAGGGCCATAATGGGCCGCGAGCACGCAGCGTCCCATGCGCTGGAAATCGAGCACGAGGTTTCGATGACAGTTTCGGCAGCACAGCACGTCGATCGCCGCTTCGCACGTTTGGTCGCCGAATTCGACCGGCTGTTCCGGCGGCCGTCCGACGGCGGCGGGGCGCTGGCGGTCTATCTGCACGGCGAGCCGGTCGTGGATGTCTGGGCCGGATACGCGCATCCCGACGTCCCGTGGGCGCACGACACCGTCGCGATGGCGTATTCCACCGGCAAAGGTATCGCGAGCACACTGGTGCACCGGTTGGCCGAGCGCGGCCTGATCGATTACGACGAGCCGGTCGCGACATACTGGCCCGAGTTCGCGGCCGCGGGCAAGGACCGCGTCACGGTGCGCGCGATGCTGACCCACCGGGCCGGGCTGCACCGCCTGCGCGGACTGCTGCCGGGCCCGATCGAGCTGTTCTTCGACGACGCGGCGGTCACCGCGGCGCTCGCGGCCGCCGCTCCCGATCCGCGGCACGAGGTGACCAGCGGCTATCACGGCATCACCTACGGGCATCTGGTCGCTGAGCTGGTGCGCCGGGTCGCCGGGTCGGAGTTCACCGATGTGCTGCGCACGGAGATCGCGCAACCGCTCGGGGCGGAGGAACTGTGGTTCCGTGTTCCGGAATCCGAGCGCGGGCGTATCGCCACCAACTTCCCGCGTCTCACCGTCGCTGGGATGAGCTGGGAGCGCGGCTCACGGCTACTGGCCCGCACCCGCTTCGCGGCCGCGGCCGACACGACGCCGACGGGGTTCGCCGAACTGGTCGCCGACCCGCGCCTGCACGATTCGGTGATGCCCGGCCTCAACGGCGTCTTCTCCGCGCGGGCGCTGGCCCGGGTGTACGGCGCGCTCGCCGACGGCGGACGGTTGGACGGCTACCAGCTACTGCACGGGGACACCATCGAGCGAATGACCCGGCGACAGGTCTTCACCCCCGATTACGTGCTGGCCTTCCGCATTCCGTGGGCACTCGGCTACCACGGCGTGCCGATGAAACCATCCAGGGCCGAACCGATCTCGGCGTTCGGCCATTTCGGGCTCGGCGGCTCCGGTGGTTTCGCCGATCCCGCGACCGGGATGTCGCTGGGCTTCGTCACCAACCGCCTCGGCAGCAGGCTGACTCCTTTGGGCGATGCCCGCTTGGCCCGCCTCGGTGCGCTGGCTCACAACCTCGCCCGAGCCGCCTGACCGTCTGGCTGCCCGAATGGCAGCATGGCGGTATGGAGTCGGTTGACATGTCGCGAATCGAGGCGGCCGCGCGGCTGCTGGCCCCGGTGATCAGGCGCACGCCACTGCTGGCGTCGCGGGCGCTGTCCGAGCGCGCGGGCACCGAAGTGTGGTTGAAGTGCGAGAATTTGCAGCGGACCGGCTCGTTCAAGCCGCGCGGCGCCTACAACCGGATCGCCAACCTGTCGCAGGAGGCACGCGAGCGTGGCGTCGTCGCCGCGAGCGCGGGCAACCATGCGCAGGGGGTCGCGTGGTCGGCGTCGTCGCTCGGCATAGCGTCCACGGTGTTCATGCCGGTCGGGGCCTCCCTGCCGAAATTGACGCCGACCAAGGCCTATGGCGCCCAGGTGCGCCAGGTCGGCGAAACCATCGACGAGTCGCTGGACGCGGCGCTGGATTTCGCCGAACGGTCCGGCGCGACGCTGATCCACCCGTTCGACCATCCCGATATCGTGGCCGGTCAAGCCACCATCGGCCGGGAGATCCTGCGGCAGCTGCCGCAGGTGGGCACGGTGCTGGTGCCCACCGGCGGCGGCGGGCTCCTCGCGGGTGTCGCGGTCGCGATGCGGCACCTGGCGCCGGACGTGCGCGTCATCGGGGTTCAGGCGGCGGAAGCGGCCGCCTGGCCTGCCTCGCTGGCGGCGGGTGCGCCGGTGCGGATAGACCGGATGTCGACCATGGCCGACGGCATCGCGGTCGGGCAGCCCGGTGCGGTGCCCTTCGCCCATGTCGCCCAGTATGTTTCGAGCATCGTGACGGTGGACGAGGAAGCGTTGTCGCAGGCGCTGCTGCTGTGCCTGGAACGCGCGAAGGTGATCGTCGAGCCCGCGGGCGCCGCGGCGGTCGCCGCCCTGATGAGTCACGTACCATCGGAGCTCGGCCTGCGCGGACCGGTCTGTGCGATCTTGTCCGGCGGCAATATCGACCCGCTGCTGCTGACCCGGGTGATCGGGCACGGTTTGAGCGCCGCGGGCCGGTATCTGGCTGTGCGCGTGACGATCTCCGATCGCCCCGGTGCGCTGGGCACGCTGCTCGCGGTGATCGGCAAGACGGGTGCCAGTGTCGTCGACGTGGCGCATTCGCGCACCGGAACCTGGCTGGCGGTGGACGAGGTCGAAGTGGCGCTGACGCTGGAGACGCGCGGGTCCGAGCATCGTGACGACGTGCTCACCGCGCTCGCGAACGCGGGATACGCGGTGCGCGTCTCGGATTGACCGGTGACCGCCGGTGTCTTGGTCGGCAGGCGAGGACGCGGCAAGCCGCAGGTCAGTGCGCGCCGCCGAGTTCCAGAGCCAGTACTCCGAGAATCACCAGAGCGATGCCGCCCACCTGCACCAGGCTCAGTCGCTCGTCCAGGAACAGCACGCCGATCAGTGCGATAGCGGCCACACCCACCGCCGACCAGATGCCGTAGGCCACCCCGATCGGCATGCCCCGCTTCAGTGCCTGGGCCAGGAAGAAGAACGCCGCGCAGTATCCGACGACCACCACGATCGACGGAACGAGTTTGGTGAATCCCTCGGAGATCTTGAGTGAAACGGTCGCGGTCACCTCGGAAGCGATGGCCAAGGCAAGCAGCAGCAAGGTCATTTTCGCAGCGTAATCGAGCCTCGCGCGGCTCATACCGGGCAGCGTTCCGCAAACGCGTACGCTCCCCATCGCAGGGAATTCGCCGACGGGTTGCGGGACGACGCGCGGCTACGCTCGGCACATGCGTAGCTCGAACGTTGCGGTAACCGCTTTTCCGTTCCATGAAGTGACCTGCAACGAGTTGCCGTACGGCGAACGCGACGAGCGGTACCGGCGGTTGCACGCCTGGCCCGAACCTAGCTACGCACATCCGTCCGGACTGCGCATGATCTGGAAATACGCCGACGTGCGCGAGGTGCTGGAGGCGAGGACGCCCGGCATCTCCAACGCGAATTCGCTGGACCCCTTGGTGGGCTACGCGCGCATCGCGGCGACTCCGCGAGCCATCCCGCATTTCGTCCGGCACCTGGTTCCGCCACCCGCGAAAGCCACCGCGAACCTCGGCGACGACCGCCTGCACAAGCGCGTGTGGAACACCATGGCCGGACCCACCGGACACTTCACGATCACCCCGGCCGAGCGTCCGAACCGGGCGGCGGAGATGATCGAGCATTTCCACGACGCGGTGCGCGAGGCGAGGTTTCGACCGGGGTCGCCGGTCGACGTGAGCGCGGTGTCGATCGCCTATGCCGCCCGGACCGTCGGCGCGGCGGTCGGCTTGCCCGCGGCGGACTGGCCGCACGTGGCAGCCTGGAGCGGCGCCCAATCGGGGCTGCTCGGCCGGGTGCTGCGGGGCCGCGAACTGGCCGACGCGGTGAGCGCGCTCGGCTGGTTGTTCACGGTGAGCGGCAAGGCGGTGCGGGAGGGCCGCGGCAGCGAGGCGACCGGCTTCGCGCGCAGGCTCCGCGATGCCGGGCTCTCGCATCGGATCGCGGTGTCGGTCATGGCGAATTCCCTGGCCGCAGGCGTGCACACGGTGAGCGGCAGCATTCAGCAAGGTGTGCAGCGACTGCTGGGCGATCCCGACCGCGCCTGGTGGGACCTGCTCACCGACCCGCGGGACGCCGGCCGGGTCGCGGCGAAGATCCTTCAGCTCGATCCCGGGCTGGTGGCGTGGAAGCGCCGAGCCCGAACGCCGGTCGAGTTGTCCAGCGGCACGCGGCTGCCCGCCGGGCCGTTACTCGTGCTGTTCGCCGCGGCCAATCGCGATCCGGAGGTCTTCCCCGACTGCCTCGACCTGCGCGGGACCGGCAAGATGCCGTTGACCTTCGGGTTCGGCAGGCACGTCTGTCCCGGCAAGAGCATGGCCACGCTGGCCGTCGAAGTGTTTCTCCAGCAGCTGCGCGAGCTGGCGCCGGAGGCCGAACTCGTGCCGGATTCAGGTCGTGCCGTTCGGCGCAGCGATCTGCTGTTCAGCGGCGCCGACATCACCATCGTCGGGTAGGCATCCCGCAACCGGCTCAGCAGCAACTGCTCGGCTGGCCGGATCAGCCGAGCCAGGCCCGCGCCGTGTCCGCCGCCCCGCGCACCTCCGCGAGCTGTGCCGTGACCTGCGCACCGGCCGTGCCGCCCCGGGCGTTGCGAGACGCGATGGAACCTCCCACGGTGAGTACCTCGCGTACTTTCCCGGTCAGCGCCGGGTCGACGGCGGCGAACTCGTCGTCGGTGAGTTCGTCGAGGCCGACGCCGCGGGACTCGGCTACGCGCACGCACGCACCCGCCGCCTCGTGCGCGACCCGGAACGGCACGCCCTGGCGGACGAGCCATTCGGCGATGTCGGTGGCCAGCGTGAAACCGGCCGGCGCGAGTTCGGCCATGCGGTCGGTGTGGAAGGTCAGCGTCGACACCAGGCCCGCGATGGCCGGGAGCAGCAGTTCGAGTTGCGCGACCGAGTCGAACAGGGGTTCTTTGTCTTCCTGCAGGTCACGGTTGTAGGCCAGCGGTTGCGCCTTCAGGGTGGCCAGCAGACCGGTGAGGTTGCCGATCAGCCTGCCCGCCTTGCCGCGGGTCAGCTCGGAGACGTCCGGGTTCTTCTTCTGCGGCATGATCGACGAGCCGGTCGACCAGGCGTCGGCCAAGGTGACGTAGCCGAATTCCGGTGTGCTCCAGAGGATCACCTCTTCGGCCATCCGGCTCAGATCGACGCCGATCATGGCGAGCACGAACGCGGCCTCGGCGGCGAAGTCCCGCGCCGAGGTGGCGTCGATCGAGTTGGCGGCCGCCGCATCGAAATCCAGTTCCGCGGCGATCGCCTCCGGGTCGAGACCGAGCGAGGAACCCGCGAGCGCGCCGGAACCGTAGGGCGACACCGCGGCGCGGCGGTCGAAGTCGCGCAGCCGGTCGAGATCGCGCAGCAGCGGATGGGCGTGCGCGAGCAGATGGTGGGCCAGCAGCACCGGCTGCGCCGCCTGCAAGTGCGTCTTGCCCGGCATCACCGCGTCCGGGTGCGCGGCGGCCTGCTCGACCAGCGCGTCGATCACCGCGAGCACACCCGCAGCCACCCGGCGCACCCCATCGCGCAGCCACATCCGGAACAGCGTGGCCACCTGGTCGTTGCGGGAACGCCCGGCCCGAAGACGGCCACCGAGCTCCGCGCCGACGCGCTCGATCAGGCCGCGCTCCAGCGCGCCGTGCACGTCCTCGTCCGACTCGGCGGGACCGAACGCACCGGACTCCACGTCCGCCGCGAGACGATCCAGGCCCTCCAGCATGCCCGCGAGATCGGTGTCCGACAGCAGGCCGGCTTTGTGCAGCACCCGCGCGTGCGCCTTGGAGGCCCGGATGTCGTAGGGGGCCAGCGCCCAGTCGAAGTGCGTCGACTTGCTCAGCGCGGCCATGGCCTCGGCCGGGCCGGAGGCGAATCGCCCGCCCCAAAGCGCGCCTTGGTTCGTGCCGCTGCTCATGCTTGTCCGCCTCTCCGGTTATTCAGGCTCCCCCGCCGCTGCGTGCTTCAAGCCGTACAAGTCGGGAGACAAAACAATTTCGTTCAGGTGCCGCTCGAGGTCTTTGTTCGAATGTCGTGCCCTGGTGAAGCCCTCGCGTACCAGCCCGAACAGACGCACACCGAGTCATCCGGCTCCGAGACTACGACTTCACATGAGCAGTCGGCGCGCCGGTACGCGTTCGCGCACCGGCGCGCCTGGCGCTTACTTCTGGTTCAGGTCGCGGCGGGCGGCGACCTTGGAGGACAGGCCGTGGATCTGGACGAAGCCCTTGGCCAGCGACTGATCGAAGGTGTCGCCCTCGTCGTAGGTGGCCAGGTTGAAGTCGTAGAGCGACTGCTCGGAGCGACGGCCGTTGACCACGATGGAGCCGCCGTGCAGGACCATCCGGATGTCGCCGGAGACGTGCTGCTGGGTGTCGCCGATGAACGCGTCCAGCGCCCGCTTGAGCGGGGAGAACCACAGACCGTCGTAGGCCAGCTCGCCCCAGCGCTGCTCGACCTGCCGCTTATAGCGGCCCAGCTCGCGCTCGATGGTGACGTGCTCGAGCGCTTGGTGCGCCGTGATCAGCGCCATGGCGCCCGGCGCTTCGTAGATCTCGCGGCTCTTGATACCGACCAGACGGTCCTCGACCATGTCGAGCCGGCCGACGCCCTGGCGGCCAGCGCGGTGGTTCAGCTCCACGATGGCCTCCAGCACGCTGACCTGGCGGCCGTCGATGGCCACCGGCACACCCTTGTCGAAGGTGACGATCAGCTCGTCCGGAGCCTCGAAGTTGACGGTCGGGTCGGAGGTGTAGTCGTAGACGTCCTTGGTCGGAGCGTTCCACAGGTCCTCGAGGAACCCGGTCTCCACCGCGCGGCCCCAGACGTTCTGGTCGATGGAGAACGGCGACTTCTTGGTGACGTTGATCGGCAGCGCGTTCTCCTCGGCGAAGGCGATGGCCTTCTCCCGGGTCCACGCGTAATCCCGCACCGGGGCGATCACGTTCAAATCGGGCGCGAGCGCGCCGATGCCCACCTCGAAGCGGACTTGGTCGTTGCCCTTGCCGGTGCAGCCGTGCGCGACGGTGCTGGCGCCGTGGAACTTGGCGGCCTCGACCAGGTGCTTGACGATGAGCGGGCGGCTGATCGCCGACACCAGCGGATACTGGCCCATGTACAGCGCGTTGGCCTGGATGGTGGGCAGGCAGTACTGGTCGGCGAACTCGTCGCGAGCGTCGATCACGATGGCCTCGACGGCGCCGCAGTCCAGGGCGCGCTGACGCACCACGTTCATGTCCTCGCCACCTTGGCCGAGGTCGATGGCCACGGCCACCACTTCGGCGCCGGTCTCCTTGCCGATCCAGCTGATCGCCACGGAGGTGTCCAGCCCACCGGAGTAGGCGAGTACGACGCGCTCGGACATGTTCTGTGTGCTCCTCGAAGTTCAGTAGGTGTATCAGCAGTATGGCGGGTGTCCGAGCGTGGGAACGGCCCGGCCCCGACGCCTCGAGACCAGCCTGGGCAGGCCCGCGTCGTTCTGCAAATGATTATGCACGATGATGCAAGCCCATTCACAATTGGGGTGGCCTCCGCGATCCGCGCCGATCTGGCGCCCCGATGCCTGGGCTGTCCTCCTTCGCACTGAACTCACTGGGGTCAACCTGACACACAGAGTGCCGGATTCGGGGGTGCGGGCAGATTGCCGGTGCCGACCAGCGCCTGGCCGGCCGCACGCACCCGCTGCATCGTTTCCTCACCGTGCACCAGGGCGGTGACGTCCTCGGCGAGTGCGCGCTGCGCGTCCCGTTGCGCGGGACGATCCCGGGTGCGCTCCTCGAGCGCCGCGATCTCGTCCCGGCCGCGAAAGGTGAAAATAATCAGATAGTCGGCGACCTTGGCGTCCTCGGCGTTGAGCCAGAACTGGTAGAAGTCGTACGGCGAGGTCATCTTCGCGTCGAGCCAGATCGCACTCCCGTCGGTCTTGCCGAACTCGGTGCCGTCGGCCTTGGTGATCAGCGGCGTAGACGTGCAGGCTCGCGCCTTCGCCACCTCCGTCGGTGGCCGCCGGCTGAACCTGATTCTGGAGAGCCTCGGCGGCAAGTCCATCACCGCCGCTGCAACGCCGTTCCTGCTGATCCGGGAGGACTGAGCCGAGAGTTCGGCCGGTACCGCAGTCAGCAAGACCTGGTCCCTGAAATGGAGCGAGGCAGACGATGGCGACGAACACGATCGCCTCCAGATGCGAAATACTCACCTCATGGTGCGAACGGGACGGCGCGCCGTCCTCGACCCACCGGACCACTCGAGCGACTATCTTGGGCGAACATTTCAAGTGCGTCGTGCGGATTCGACGGTGCCACAGACCCGACTCGAGCCGAACCTGCGGACTACCCTGACGCGACAAGGTGTAGCCTTCACAGCGAAGTGACAGGCCCACCACCTGTCGAGCGGGTTGAGAATTCACGAACTTTCTCGGGAACCATCAACCGCGTCCGATATCCTCGCGCGGAGAAATTCGGAGCGTTTTTGTTCGAGGTACTTCTGCCAACGTTGACGAAGGCCAGGATATCCTGAAACACCGCCGGGTGGCGGCGGCATGAAGGTGACGAATTCCCCGACATCTTGCGGGTAACCAAAATCGGCGAAGAGCAGATCGACAGTTTTGAAGGGATCCTCGAATTCTGCCTGGTTCTCATGCACCCAAGCGATTGCTAGATAGGACCAGACACGGTCATGACTGTCGACGAGTTGATCCATCAGATGAAGGAGACGATCCAACTCATCCGAGAGCAAAAGGGAGATCTCCTCGATAGAACCCGCCTTGGAATCAGCTGGCACGACATAGCCCAGCGCCAACTCGACCACGTCCACCGGCGATATCCATCGGTTGACATAACCATAATGAAGCTCGCCTGGAGTCAGGCGAGCCCAGTCCGTGATGAATGATGCAGGAATATTGAATCTGACGATGGCTCCACCGTTTCATCCATGAATCCGAGCCCCGGGTCCCTACTAGTCAGCAGGTTTCGCCATCGCAGTCGGATTCTCCACCACCTCGAGAAGCAATCCCCAACCGAACGCAGCGACATACGTTCGCCCGGAGCGTTCGAACAGTTACTCCGCGTTAGGCAGCAATTGCTCTCCCTCACTGAGGGGACCGAAAAGCTCTTCGAACTCGTCGACCGTCACGCTCCAAGGTGGCAGTTCGGTCGGCTCATCGACTGCCGGAGGGCTGCCCGAGATTCTCCTGAATGGCGCATCGCCGATCGCCCCGAAATGCGTGCCCTTTGCAACGAATTCGAACTGTGGCCAAAATGCGCTGGCATACCGCACTGTGGACGTACCTGGAGCATGAACACCGATGAGCTCTGGTAGTTTCAAAAACTGCAGTCGCCCCAGAGACAGCATGCGTGACACCTTGTCAGCAACGCGCTCAGCCTCTTGTAGCGTGACGCCATACGCTTCGAGTTTGGCCATCTTCACATCATCGGAACAGCGCATGCACATCAACTGATGGATCTCGAAATTTTTAGGCTTTCTTGGATACCCTGAATACATCAACTACCTCTCATGAGCTTATCATGGGGGATGTACTGAAGAAACTCCGAGAGGTCGCCCCTGGACTCGACAATTGACCCGTCGGGTTCGACCACTAGCGCAGTTGCGTTATGTGCCGGGGAAGTTCATCCATCCGTTCCTACGTTGCCGATCTCAACGAATGCGCGCAAAGTGGCTCCCGGCGCGACCGCGACAGATCTCTCTTGCGATAAATGCAGATCACTACAGCTAGAGGTGATCATTTCGGATTATGGTGTCCCATATAGCGCTCGACCTCACTCAATCCGGCTCGAAAGTTGGCCGACTCCCGGGAAGCGTCGAACGATCTTGCCACATCCAGGATCGGCGCCTCACCGAGCGCCTCCAGTTCTTCGAGCTTGTACATGACGTAATCGACGTCCGCATCGTCCCCACTTCGACCAATTTCTTCCAATATCCCCCGTATACCGGCCGCCCCGCCCCTACGGGCCAATACCTCTGCCGCATCGACCATCACCGTGACATTCTGGTCGTGCAACATTTCGGTCAAACGATTCAGCGCTGCCGGTTGATCGATCCACTTGGCCAGTTCCTGCACGGAGGCAACCCTGGTCCCGGTATCGAGATCGCGCGATCTGGCGACGATGACTTCCACCGCAGCCTGGGGTTCACTGCTACCGTGCATTATGGGATCTCCTCCGGTAAGGCCGGCCTGACACTATCCGGCAGTGTTTGGCCGAACTTTTCTCCCGTTTTCGGATTCACATTCTTTCTCACTTCGACGACATGCGGCGTCGGAATTTCTTGACCAGTTGCCTTGTCGTAGTGCGGCTTTCCGGTCAGATCGACACGCTTGGTGGCAATACCGTCTTCGTCGAAGTACGAGTAGTGTGTGATATTACCATTGGCATCCTTCTTCACCAGATACCCGTTCGGCGGACCTTTTGTCGGCAGTGTTCGCCCAGTCCACACCTGAGCGCTGCTCAACTCATCCGTCAAGGAGTTCTTCGGAACCTTGTTCCGGATCTTTTCGATGAGCTTGACGGTGAGATCCTTGATGCGTTGGACAGTCCCTTTTGTTTTGGTGGTGACGCGTTCGACCACGACGGCGGTGCGGAGTTTCGCGGCTTTGACCGCAATTTTGATGAGGTCGGCGAATTTATCGATGATCCTGGCGACCGCAGCGGTGGTTCTTGCGGCCACGGCGGCGGCGCCGACGCCGAAACTGACGCAGGAGACAAGGACCGACAGCGCGAGGCTGACGGCCACTTCTACGGCAATTTCCTTGGCGAGGTCCCCGAGTAGTCGCTCGAGCTCGGCCCGCAGGGCGTCGTGGGCTTGTTTCTGGTCGCGGCAGGATTGGGCCATCTCGCCATAGGCGCCGGCCAGGTCGGAGGCAACGGTTTTCAGTTCGCGCAGATCTTCATCGATGAAGCTGGCGTCCGGTGACGTGACCTGTTCGAACATCACCGCGGCGCGTTCGAGTTCGGTCGCGACAGCGGTGACGGACTCGTGAGTGGACAGCGTGTGCCACACATCGGCCGCGTGCGACAACTTGGCGGTGTCGCCATCCGGGATCGGGATACCGACCTTGGTGGCAAGTTCCAGACCGTCGTCGACCAGGCCGCGCCCGTCGCCGCCTGCGGAGGGCGGAATCGTCGACAACAGTTCCAGCGGTGTGTAGCCGAATGCCGCCGCCAGGCTCGGCAGCTGAGGCTCGGGCCGACCGCCGGCAGGGTCGTGATCGGCGAGGGCGTGGTTGTATCCGGCCTGATTCAGGACTTGGGCGTAGCCGTCGAGCGCCATGGTGAGGTCGAGCGAAATCTTCCACATGTCGCTGGCCTGCTGGTCATAGGACTCGGCCCAGATCTTGCCGTCGCCGATGCTGCCGGCCATGCCTCGTGTCTCATCGAGGGACTGCATCTTGTTCTGGAAAGCGTTGATGAAACCGGATGCGGCGGTATTGCACGCGACGGCGGCGTCGTAGTAGACCTGCGGCGCGACATCGAGCACCGTCACGACGCTGCTCCACCACGGCCGAGCATCTCCAGATTCGCGGCCACGGCCGCGGTGTAACGCTGATGCGCGGCGACCGCGGCGGCCTGCATCTCGCGGATCCCCTCGGCGACATCCTGTGCGCCGGTGAGCCAACGAGCGAAGGCATCGTTCGCGGCGGTCGCAGACGGGCCACTCCAACCGGCTTGAACGGCGGTGATCCGCTGCTGGATGCCGACGAGACTGTCCTCGAGGAAACCGGCGAATCCGGCCACGCGCGCGGTGATGTCGTCGAGTTCGGTCAGATCGACCCGAAACGGTTCGGCCATGCGTCATCTCCCCCGAGATCTACGGCAGATCGAGTGAACTGGTATTCGTGGCGCGGTCGGTATCGAGCTGGATATGCGTATCCGCGGTGACACCCATCAATTCGGCCAGCGTCGCGAGCGCGTCCAGAACGGTTTGCGCGCCTTGACGGGTTTCCTCCCAGCCTGCCTGGTACGCGGTCGCCGAGACCCCGGTCCATCCCTGCAAGAGGGCACCGATTTCAGTGTCCAAGGTACGGACTCCGTCGACCAATTCTTGGGCAGTCAACTGCAAGTAACGCCCCGCATCGGAAACCTCGGACGGGACGACATCGAAAGTCCCATCACCCTGCGCCATACTCCCCCTCCCCAGGCCCTGATGCCGGCAACCTTACCTCACCTCGTCCGATGGTTGCGTCCATAGCGTTGAGATGCGGCTCGAGCATCGGACCGGGTCAGAGCGTGTCGCAGCCGAACCGGCCTGGCCTCTCGCCGGGCTTCGGTCCGGCGTGTGCCGGCTCGGATTGGTTGCGGTGGTTGATCGCCCGGTGGGCAACCGAGGGTGCGTGCAACTTTTAATCCGCTTCAAGCGCGCAGAACAAGGCGGGATACGGAGGCCCGATCGTGCAGCGCGCCGCCCCGCACGGATTGCACCTGATGCCCTCGATCATCACCTGCGGCCTGTGGCTGCCGCTCTGGCTCATCCACTACCTTGTGGCCGGCAACCGCTGACCGCGACAACCACCTTTCGACGCCAAGGATCACTCGACATGTGCCGCACGCTCGTCGCCGTCATCGCCTGCGGCGCCCTCACCTCGCTCGCCATCGGACTCGCCCACGCCGACTGGAGCGACTCCAAGCGCAACCGTATCCGTCGTGAGCATCCCGGCATTCTGCTGACCACACCGGAATCTTTGGAAGCCATGCTGATCGGCACAAAGACCGATCATCGGGAATTGCTCGGCCATATCCGGGCGGTCGTGGTCGATGAGGTACACGCCTTCGCCGGTGACGACCGTGAATGGCATCTACTGGCCGTCTTGGAGAGATTGCAGCGGGTCACCGGGACGCCGATCCAACGGGTCGGATTATCGGCGACAGTCGGCAATCCGAATTGATCAACGGAGCCTACACATGTCGATAGCCCAACGGATGAGTCTGCTCGGGCGGTTCACCGGATTCAGCCTCCTGGCCGTCGCCATAGTCGTGCCGGTAGCCATCCGTCTGCCTGGTCGTCTGGGGCACGATCCGTAAGAGGTTGGACCCGCCCGCCGAGATGCGGCATACCTCCGCGACCGAAGTGGACCGGATACGAAACCGTTTCCACCGAAAAGGAGAATCTCGGCTGCCTGCTCGTTTCGAAGGTCTTCATCGGTCCCGTAGTCGACCGGCCACAAGACCGCATAATCGCTCCGGGGCGACGCTCTAAGACATGGGCAAACCGGGCCCGGCCGGAGTCTATTGGCTTGTCTACGGTGATTACGCAGACGGTTGTCACATCAGCGTCGATCGCGTGGTCGGCGGAGACGCCCTGCGCACAGTCCACAAGTTGTCGAGCACTCGACGCGACGAAGTATCCGGCGGCGAAAAACTGGTGCTGGTCGCGAAATTCACCTGCGGGGAGGGTTGATACCTCCAAGCGGCCATCCGGTCTCGTCCAGTCGGCGCTTGCTGCCGATCCCGTCACTGTCGAGCTAGAGATCGGCGGACGAGTGAATAATCAGGCTAGTTGTTCGATCTTCGCGGCTACCTCGGCGCCGGTCAGCGGCTCGCGCGCGATGACGGCGATGGTGTCGTCGCCCGCGATGGTGCCGACGATGTAGGGCAGTGCCGCGCGATCGAGAGCGCTGGCCAGGTAATGGGCGGCGCCGGGCGGGGTGCGCAGGACCGCGATGTTGCCGCTGGCGTCGGTGGAGACCAGCAGGTCGCCGAGCAGCTTGGACAACCGGTCGGTGCCGCCGGTGACGCCGCGGACGGGGCTGCCGTCCTCGGGCACCACGTAGACGCCCGCACCGCCGTCGGCGGCGCGCAGCTTCACCGCGCCCAGTTCGTCCAGATCCCGCGACAGCGTGGCCTGGGTAGTCTCGATGCCTTCGGCCGCCAGCAGGGCCGCCAGTTCGGTCTGGCTGCGCACCGCGTGCGCCGTCAGCAGCTCGATGATGCGCGACTGCCGTCCGGCGCGAGTACGCGCGATGGCGGGGCCGCTTCGCCCCGATTCCGACTGCGAAACGCTCACGACCGCGCCTCGCCTGAGCTCGGCGGCATCATCCGCGCTCGCACGCCGTCGCTTCGGTGCGCCGTCCGGCCCGGCTCGCCGCGACGGGAAGACGTCGCGGCGGTTCGCCCGCCCCCCTCGTTCACGCCCCGCTCCCGGATCGTCGCTCCAGCAACCAGACCAGCAGCGCTTTCTGGGCGTGCAGGCGGTTCTCGGCCTCGTCCCACACCACACTGCGCGGCCCGTCGAGCACCTCGTCGGTGATCTCCTCGCCGCGATGCGCGGGCAGGCAGTGCAGCACGACGGCATCCGGTTGGGCGTGCGCGAGCAACTCGGCGTTGAGCTGGAACGGCCGGAACGGACCGACGCGGTCCAGGCCGTCGTTCTCCTGCCCCATGGAGGTCCAGGTGTCGGTGACCAGCGCGTCGGCGCCCCAGGCCGCGGCGACCGGATCGCCGGTCACCGTGATGGTGGCTCCGGTCTCGGCGGCGCGCTTGCGCGCGGCCTCCACGATCCACGGCTGTGGCTCGAAGCCCGCGGGCGCGGCGATGGTCACGTTCAGACCCGCGGTGACGCCGCCGAGCAGCAGCGAGTGGGCCATGTTGTTGGCGCCGTCACCGAAGTAGGCGAGATCGCGCCCGACCAACTCGCCCTTGTGTTCGGCCAGCGTCTGCAGATCGGCGAGCACCTGGCACGGATGGAACTCGTCGGACAGCGCGTTGATCACCGGAACCGTGGCGGTGGCGGCCATCTCGTCGAGCCGGGACTGCTCGAAGGTGCGCCACACGATCGCGTCCACGTAGCGGGAGAGCACCCGGCCGGTGTCGCCGAGCGTCTCCTCCCGGCCCAGCTGGGTGTCGCGGCCGTCGACGACCACCGCGTGCCCGCCGAGCTGGGCGATGCCCATCTCGAAGGAGAAGCGGGTGCGGGTGGAGTTCTTCTCGAAGATCACTCCGACGCCGCGCGGGCCCTCGAGCGGGCGCCGGGCGAAGGGTGATTTCTTGAGTTCGGCGGCGAGCGCCAGGATCTCGGCTTGCTCGGCGGGGCTGACGTCGTCGTCACGCAGGAAGTGCCGCACGGAAGTCATTGCGCCGCAACTCCTTTCGTGTCCTCGAGCGCGCCGTCGAGGATCTCCGGCAGATCGGCGACGAAGTTGTCCGCCTGGGTCTCGGTGAGCACCAGCGGCGGCGCCAGCCGGATCACGTTCGGTTTGGCCGGGTTGACGAGGTAGCCCGCCTCCCGTGCTCGCGCTTCGACCCGCGCGGACACGTCGTCGGTGAGCACGATGCCCAGCAGCAGGCCCGCACCGCGCACCTGATCGATGAGCGGATGTTGCAACAACTCGATGCCGTCGCTGAGCCGCTTGCCGACCGACTCGACGTGCGAGAGCAGATCGGTGTCGTCGATCGTGCGCAGCACCGCGAGCGCCGCAGCCGCGCACACCGGGTTGCCACCGAAGGTGGTGCCGTGCAGGCCGGGGGTGAGCAGATCGGCCGCCCGCCCGTTGGCCAGTACCGCGCCGATGGGCAGTCCGCCGCCGAGGCCTTTGGCCAGGGTGATGACGTCCGGCACGATGCCGACGGCCTGGTGGGCGTAGAACTTCCCGGTCCGGCCGATGCCGGTCTGCACTTCGTCGAGCACCAGCAGCGCCCCGCTGCGCGCGGTGATCTCGCGCGCCTTGGCGAGGTAGTCGAACGGCGGTACCACCACTCCGCTCTCCCCCATGATCGGCTCGAGGAACACCGCGGCGGTGTCCTCGTCGACCCCGGCGTCCAGCGCCGCGGCGTCGCCGTAGGGCACGTGCACGACACCGGGCGGCATCGGTTCGAAGGGGGTCCGCTTGGACGGCTGGCCGGTGAGGGCGAGCGCGCCCATGGTGCGGCCGTGGAAGGCCTCCTCGCAGGCGACGATCTTGTGGCGCCCGGTGAGCCGGGCGATCTTGAACGCCGCCTCGACCGCCTCGGTCCCGGAGTTGCAGAAGAAGGCGCGGCCCTCGCCGTCGGCGAAGTGCGCAAGCAACCGCTCGGCCAGCTCGATGACCGGCTCGCTGGCGTACAGGTTCGACACGTGCCCGAGCGTGCCGAGCTGCTGGGTGACCGCCTCGAGGATCGCGGGGTGCGCGTGGCCGAGGCTGTTGACCGCGATGCCGCCGAGGAAATCGACATAGCGCTTGCCGTCCGCGTCGTAGACCACGGCCCCCGCGCCGCGCACCAGCGCGACCTTCGGCGTGCCGTAGTTGTTCATCAGCGCGGCGGACCACCGCTTCTGCAGTTCAGCTGTGCTCATTGTTTCGTTCCGTCCGGTGCGCCGGACCCGTTCGGGGTGAGCGGGGCGGGAGTCACCATCGTTCCGATTCCTTCTCCGGTGAACAGTTCCAGCAGCACGGCGTGCGGGACGCGACCGTCGATGACATGCGCGGTCGGCACCCCCGCCGACACGGCGCGCAGGCAGGCTTCCATCTTGGGCACCATGCCCGCATCCAGGCGCGGGAGCAACTCGGCCAGCGCCGTCGTATCGATGCTGGAGGTGAGCGAGGAGCGGTCCGGCCAGTTCGTGTACAAGCCCTCGACGTCGGTGAGCACGACCAGTTTCTCGGCGCCGATGCCTTCGGCCAGCGCGGCGGCGGCGGTGTCGGCGTTGATGTTGTGCACCACGCCGTCGGCGTCCGGGGCGATGGTCGACACCACGGGGATGCGGCCGGCATCGATCAGGTCCAGCACAGCGTCGGGGTTGACCTCGGTGACGTCGCCGACCAAGCCGATATCGGTGGGCTCGCCGTCCACCTCGACGGTGCGGCGGGTCGCGGTGAACAGCCCGGCGTCCTCACCGGAGATGCCGACCGCGTAGGGGCCGTGCGAGTTGATCAGGCCGACCAGCTCACGGCCGACCTGCCCGAACAGCACCATCCGCACCACATCCATCACCTCGGGGGTGGTCACCCGGAAGCCGCCGCGGAATTCGCCTTGCAGGCCGAGCCTTTTCAGCATCGCGCTGATCTGCGGGCCGCCGCCGTGCACCACCACCGGGTGCACGCCGACCGTGCGCAGGAACGCCATGTCGGCGGCGAAGGCCTGCTTCAAATGCTCGTCGACCATGGCGTTGCCGCCGTACTTCACGACGACGATCTTGTCCCGGAACTTCTGCAACCACGGCAGGGCATCAGCCAGGACGTGTGCCTTGTCCAGTGCGGAGAGCGTGTGCAACACCTGACTGGTCATGAGCTGTAGGCCGAGTTCTCTTCGACGTAACCGTGCGAGAGGTCGGTGGTTCGGATGGTCGCGCTCGCGGAGCCGACGTTCAGCTCGATCAGCACCTCGATGTCGGTGCCGGACAGGTCGACCGCGCGGGCTCCGGGGGCGCCGACTCCGTCGACGCACACCGGCTTCCCGTTGAACGACACCGAGATCCGGTTCGGATCGAGCGTGATCGGCGCCATGCCCACCGCGGCGAGCACGCGACCCCAGTTCGGGTCGGACCCGAACAGCGCCGTCTTGACCAGGCTGTCGCGGGCGACGGTGCGCGCCGCGGCCACGGCCTCGTCCTCGGTGGCCGCGCCCGCGACGGTGACCAGCACCCGCTTGGTGACGCCCTCGGCATCGGCCATCAACTGAGCGGCCAGATCGTCGCAGACCGCGAGCACGGCGGCGTCCAGTTCCTCCTGGCTGGGGGTGACCTCGCTGGCACCGTTGGCCAGCAGCAGCACGGTGTCGTTGGTGGAGCAGGAACCGTCCACGTCGAGCCGGTCGAAGGTGCGGGCGGTGGCGTTGCGCAGGGCCTGGTCGAGCTGATCGGCGGTCACCGCCGCGTCGGTGGTGAGCACCACCAGCATGGTCGCCAGGGACGGGGCCAGCATGCCCGCGCCCTTGGCCATGCCGCCGACATTCCACTTGTCGCGGTGGTGGAACGCCGCCTCCTTGGGCACGGTGTCGGTGGTCATGATGGCCCACGCGGCATCCGAGCCACCGGAGAGGCCGCCGCCCATCTCGTGCACGATCTCGGTGACGGCGGGGATCAGTTTGTCCATCGGGAGCCGGTCACCGATCAGCCCGGTCGAGCAGACGGCGATCTCGCCCGCGCCGGTCTCGGTGCCCCAGTTGCTCAGCGCGGTGGCGAGTTCCTCGGCGGTCTTGTGCGTGTCCTGGAATCCGCCCGCCCCCGTGCAGGCGTTGGCTCCGCCGGAATTCAGGATCACCGCGCGCAGCCGCTTGCCGGTCAGCACCTGCTGCGACCACAGCACCGGTGCGGCCTTGACCTTGTTGCGGGTGAACACGCCCGCGGCCGGGTACTCCGGCCCTTCGTTGAACACCAGCGCCAGATCCGGCTTGCCGCTGGCCTTGATGCCCGCGGCGATACCCGCCGCGCGGAAGCCGAGCGGTGCGGTCACGCCCTGGGTCCGGACCAGCTTGCCGTCGGCGATGTCGGCTGTCGTCACGGTGCCACTCCTACGGTGGAAAGTCCTGCGGCCTCGTCGAATCCGAGCGCCAGATTCATGGATTGGACCGCGGCTCCCGCGGTGCCCTTGGTCAAGTTGTCGATCGCGCCGATCACCACGAGCAAGCCCGCGTCGGCGTCCACCGCCACCTGCAGGGTGACGGCGTTGGAGCCGAGTACCGACCCGGTCTGCGGCAGCACGCCTTCCGGCAGCAGGTGCACGAAAGGCTCGTCGGCATACGCTTTCTCGTACACGGCGCGCGCCTGGGCGGCGTCTACACGGATCGGCGCCGTGCAGGTGGCGAGGATGCCGCGCGGCATCGGCGCCAGTACCGGAGTGAACGACACCGAGACCTCGGCGCCACCGGCCGCCGCGAGATTCTGCGCGATCTCCGGCGTGTGCCGGTGCGCGCCCGCGATACCGTAGGCCCGCGCCGAGCCCATCACCTCCGATCCCAAGAGCCCGATGTCCAATTTGCGGCCGGCTCCGGACGCGCCGCTCACCGCCACCACGTGCACGGTGGGCTCCACGATGCCCGAGGCGACGGCGGGGGCCAACGCGAGGCTGGCGACGGTCGGATAGCAGCCGGGGACCGCGATCCGCGTCGCTCCGCGCAGTTTCTCCCGGCCGCCGGGCAGCTCGGGCAACCCGTAGGGCCAGCTGCCCGCGTGCGGGCTGCCGTAGTATTTCTCCCAGGCATTCGGGTCGGTGAGCCGGAAGTCGGCCCCGCAGTCGATGATCACCGTGGAATCGGGCAACTCGGCGGCGATGGCTCCCGACTGGCCGTGCGGCAGCCCGAGGAAGACCACGTCGTGGCCCGCCAGCTCGTCGACCGTGGTCGGTGCGAGCACCCGATCGGCCAGCGGCAGCAGATGCGGCTGCAACTCCCCCAGCGCGGTGCCCGCGTTCGAGCCCGCGGTGAGCGCCCCGATGACTAGGCGCCCGCTTCGGTAAGCGGGATGTCCCAGCAGCAGACGCAACACTTCGCCGCCCGCGTATCCGCTGGCGCCGGCTACCGCGACCCGCACGGCGGGTCCGGGCGGGCGGGGCGCATCCGAGGAATCAACCATGTGATGATTATGCATGACCATGCAAGCTCATTCACAGCCTGGGTTGCCGCTCCCGGTCACGACCACCTGATACCCGCCGCCTCGCTGACCAAACCGCGCGACCGAGACCTCGGCGCGAGCCGCCGTGCGACGGCTCAGCGCAGCACGGCCGGGTCGATACCCAGCGCTTCGGCCAGCCCGGCTTCGCCCCGCGCGGTGACCCGCACGGCACGGCCGCTACCGACGCCCTTGACCCACTCCAACTCTTTCAGGCGGCGGCACAGCTGTGCGCCCGCCGAGCCGCCGAGATGGACGCGGCGCTCGGTCCAGTCGAGGCAGGGCCTGGCCACCGGGCGTCGCGTGGCGCGCAGGGCGGCAGGGTCGACGCCCATCGAGCCGGTGAGCCACGCCGAGCCGGAATCGGTGAGGGCGAACCCGCCGTCACCGTGGAGCAGGCCACGCGCGGTCATGGCGTCGGTGATCGCCACACCGAGCCGGCCCGCGAGATGGTCGTAGCAGGTGCGGCCACGAGCCAGCGCGGCGGCGACCGCGGCGGTGCGCAAGCCGGTCACCGGGCGGCCGGACGGGCCGAGATGAGCGACCATGCCCTCGAGCAGTTCGGCGACCTGCGGACCGGCCAGCTGGACGTAGCGATGCCTGCCTTGACGGTGTTCGACCAGCAGGCCGCCGTCGCACAGGCGGTCCAGGTGCTCGGTCGCGGTGGACGCGGCGACACCGGTGTGGCGCGCGAGCTCGCCCGCGGTCCACGCCCGTCCGTTCAGCAGGGCGAGGCAGATGTCGGCTCGGGTGCGGTCGGCGAGCAGGGCGGCGAAACCCGCCAGTTCGGCTCCTGTGGTCGGCACCACTCCATGATGGCGGCCCCTCGTTTCGGCGGGCGCCGAAACGTTCCGTGGCTACCGTCGCGGCATGACTTCGTCTTCTCCGGCGCCCGGCGCGGCCACCTCGCCGACCAAGTTCGAGATCTTCCACGGTCTGCATCACCGTGACCGGCCCCTCGTACTGCCCAACGCCTGGGACTTCGCGTCGGCCGCGCTGCTGGCGACCGAGGGATTCCCGGCGATCGGCACGACCAGCCTCGGCGTCGCCGCCGCGGCAAGGCTGGCCGATGGGGCGGGCAGAACGAAGGCGGAAACGCTCGCTTCCGCCCGTCGCCTGGCGCGGCTGCCGATCCCCGTGACCGTCGACATCGAGGGTGGCTTCGACGAGCGGCCCGGCGCTGTAGCGGATTTCGTCGAACAGCTCGCCGCCTGGGGGATCGCGGGCGTCAACCTGGAAGACGGCCGTGCGGGATCGGCGCTGGCGACGCCGGAGCACCAGGCCACACTGATCGCCGCGATCAAGGAACGCACGCCTGAAATGTTCGTCAATGCCCGTATCGACACCTACTGGCTGGGTCTCGAACACGGCTCGACCCACGCCCGCGTGCGACGGTACGCGGCGGCCGGAGCCGACGGCGTCTTCCTGCCGGGCCTGACCGACCCGGAGCGCATCCGGCGGCTCGTGGCGGCGACGGAATTGCCGGTCAACGTCCTCTATGCCGCCACCGGCCCCGGCGTCGCGACGCTGACCGGACTCGGCGTGCGCCGGATCAGCACCGGGTCGCTGCTCTACCGCTCGGCGCTGTCGGCCGCGGTGGAGGTCGCACGCTCCGTGCGGGACGACGCCTCCCCTGCGTCCGGCGTCGTGAGCTACACCGATATCCAACGCCTGCTGCCTGCGCACACCAGCCAGTGAGCAGCGATTCGTCCGGAACTCGAGAAAGCGTGGACCACTTCGCCCTCAGCCGTCGGCGAGCGGGTCCACTCCGGCCGCGTCGCCTGCGACGCACGAGTGGCGATGCCCCCGACGCGTCCGGCCGGAGCAGCGCCGTTTCCGCCACCGAGTCAGTGCTTCTGCACCACGCGCTCTCCTTCGCCGGGTTTCCAGATGGTGATGTCGAGGTGGTCGCCCGCTACCTCCACCGTCGACGCCCCGGTGAGCTCGGCGACGTAGAAGTGGTCGAACTCCTGACCTCGGATGTCGAAGCCGGTCTCATCGAACAGTTGCTGAGCGAAGCGGGTGTGCACCTCCCGGTCGGGGAGGTCCATGACGGTGCCGAACAGTTTGGCGTCGCCGTCGGACACGTTCGTGTCGACCGTGGCGGTGTGCAGGCAGAAGCGCGGATCCCGGGCGAGGTCGCGGAACTTGGTGGTGCCCGGCATCCCCGCGATCACGAGCAACCCCTCGAAGACCCGCGGCTCGATCGGGCTGATCCGCGGGTAACCGTCGGAACGGAGGGTGCCGAGCATGCAGAGATTCCCCGCGGCCCGGTGCCTGCGCAGGAAGACCTCGGCGATATGCGGCGCTTCTTCGGTGAATCGGCTCCAAGTGGTCATGCCGAGGACGGTACGGCGAAAACTTGCCGTCTTCTGTCAAGGTTTCCGGCTAGTGTCGCGGGCATGCGGGCGAGTCGACTGGTGCAACTGCTTCTGCTGTTGCAGACCCGGGGCCGGCTGACCGCGCCGGAACTCGCGCGGGAACTGGAGGTCTCGGTGCGCACCGTCTATCGCGATGTCGAAGCCCTCTCGGCGGCGGGTGTCCCGGTCTACAGCGAGCCGGGTCGCGCGGGTGGCGTGCGGCTGCTGGACGGCTACCGCACCCGGCTCACCGGCCTCACCACCGACGAGGCCGACGCGGTGCTGCTGGCCGGATTGCCCGGCGCCGCAGCCGATCTCGGGCTCGGCACCGTGCTGGCCACCGCGCAGTTGAAGGTGCTCGCCGCGCTGCCACCGGAACTGCGCGGACGCGCGACGCGCATCGCCGAGCGGGTGTACGTCGACGCGCCGGGCTGGTTCCACCGACCGGACGAGACGCCGACGCTCGCGACGATCGCCGACGCGCTCTGGCACGACCGCACGCTGCGCGTGCGCTACGGTCGCAAAGACACGGTGGTAGAGCGCTTGCTGGACCCGCTCGGGCTGGTGCTCAAGGCAGGCACCTGGTATCTGGTCGCCCGGAGCGGGCGCACGCCCCGCTCGTATCGGGTGGGCCGGATCCTCTCCGCCGAACCGACCGGCGAATCGTTCGACCGCCCCGCCGAATTCGACCTGCGCGCGCACTGGAGCGACGCCGCCGACGATTTCGCGCGTTCGATGCTGCGCGTCCGGGCGCGCTGCCGGATCGCCGCCACCCACCTGCGGTTGCTGCGGCTGATGAACGATCCGGCAGCGGTCGCGGAGGCACAAGCCTCCGCGGGACCGCCCGATGCCGAAGGCTGGGTGGAAGTGGTCGTGCCGTCCGAGTCCTTCGAGGTGCTCGCGCACGCTCTTCTTCCCCTCGGCGAGTTCGTCGAAGTGCTGGAACCGCCGCAGCTGCGCGCACAGCTCGCGGCGACGGCCGCCGCCATGCATGCGCGCTACCGCGGAGGTTAGCTCTCCCGCACCCGCCCGGTTCGGCTAGCGCCGGGTGCGGAAGAACTCGCGGACGTCCGCGGTCAGCAGGTCCGGCGCTTCCATCGCCGCGAAATGCCCGCCGCGGTCGAATTCGGTCCACCGGACGATGTTGTGCGCGTTTTCGGCGAGTTTGCGGATCGAGAGGTCACCGGGGAACAGCGCCGCCGCGGTCGGCACGTCGGACTTCCGCACGGGCGCTCCCCAGGCCGCGGATTCGCTGTAGAGCCGCAGCGAGGAGGCGAAGGTTCCGGTGAACCAGTACAGGCTGACATTGGTCAGCAGCGCGTCCCGGCCCACCGCGTCCTCGGGCAGTTCGATCGCCGGATTCGTGTACTGCCGGAACAGGTCGGCGATCCAGGCCAACAGCCCGGCGGGCGAGTCGTGGATGCCGATCGCCAGCGTCTGCGGACGGTTGGCTTGCAGCGTCGCGTAGTCGTAGCGGGCATAGCTCTCCGGGCCGGTCAGCGTGGCCAGCTTCGCCTGATCCTCCTGGCTGTACCCGGCCTGCGCACCCGCCGAGGACCACTCGCCCGCAGCCGCCGATTCCTCCGCCCCGCCCCACGAGTCGGTATCGCCGCTGTCCCACGCGGGGATCGTGATCGGACCGTTCACGTGCAGGCCCGCGAGGTGCTCGCGGGCGATATGGCCCAACCGAGCGGCGATGAAGTACCCCGCGTCGCCGCCCTGCACGCCGTAGCGGTCGTAGCCGAGGCGCGCCATGAGCGCGGCGACCACCTCCGCGAACCGCTCGGTCGAGCCAGCACCCGGGTCCGGGGACACCTCGGAGAACGCGAAGCCCGGCAGTGAGGGCACGACCAGGTGAAACGCGTCGGCCGGGTCGCCACCGTGCGCGCGGGGATCGCTCAGCGGTCCGAGCACCTCCAGGAACTCGACGAACGACGCGGGCCAGCCGTGGTTGAGCACCAACGGCAGCGCATCCGGCTCCGGCGAGCGGACGTGCAGGAAGTGCACCTGCCGCCCGTCGATGCCGGTGACGAAGTGGGGCAGTTCGTTCAGCTTCGCTTCGACGGCGCGCCAGTCGAATTCGGTGCGCCAGTACTCGGCCAGCGGACGCAGATAGGACACCCGCATACCCTTGTCCCACTTGGCGCCGGGCAGGTCGTTCGGCCATGGCGTGCCGGCGAGGCGGCGATGCAGGTCGTCGATCTTCTCCTGCGGGATATCGATGCGGAAGGGGCGAATGTCCTGGTCGGTAGTCATGTCCACCACGGTAGGAAGCGCTTAGGACGCGATCGTTCCTAAGTTTCCGGCATTGTGGCGTAATGCTCGAAACGTCGGCTCGCCTGCTCAAACTGCTGGCCCTGCTGCAGACCCATCGCGACTGGACCGGCGCCGAACTGGCCGAACGGCTCGGCGTCACCGGGCGCACGGTGCGCCGCGACGTCGATCGGCTTCGGGAACTCGGCTACCCGGTCCACGCCACCCAGGGCGCCGCCGGATACCGCCTCGGCGCGGGGGCCGCGCTGCCGCCGCTGCTGCTCGACGACGAGGAAGCCGTCGCGGTGGCGGTGGGCCTGCGCGGCGCCTCCGCCGGCACCGTGACCGGGCTCGAGGAGGCGTCGCTGCGCGCGCTGACCAAGCTGGAACAGGTGCTGCCGCCCCGCTTGCGCCATCGGGTCCGCACGCTGCGCGGCGCCACCTTGCGCGTCGGCACGCCCGGCAGCGACGTCCGGCCGGACACCCTCCTGGCCGTCGCTGAAGCGTGCCAGCGCCACGAACGGTTGCGGTTCGACTATCGCGCGCTCGACGGCGCGCCCAGTGTCCGCACCGTCGAGCCGCACACCCTCGTGCACTTCAGCAGACACTGGTACCTGGTCGCCTGGGACGTGGACCGCACCGACTGGCGCACCTTCCGTGCCGACCGGATCACCCCGCGGATCCCGACCGGTCCCCGATTCGCACCGCGGGAACCGCCGGAAGGCGATGTCGCGGCGTATCTTTCGATGCGGCTGTCCACCCGGGCCTGGCCGCGGCAGGCGACGGTACTGCTGCACGGCTCCGCGGAGTATGCCGCCGATCGTGTCTGGCCCGGGATGGGCGTGCTGGAGGCCGTCGACGACCACAGTTGCCGCCTGCTAGTAGGGGCGGAAACACCGGAGCAGTTGGTGTGGATGATCACCTCGGTCGATCTCGACTTCACACTGCTCGCCGGTCCGCCGGAACTCGTCGAAGCCCTGCGGGCCCAGGCCGCCCGATGCGAGCGAGCGCTGCGCGCCTTCCCCGCACCGTAGCGGCCGCGGCGGCTAGCAGCTCCAATCCAGAACGGAGGCGAGCGATCTGAGCTGCACCGAGGCGGGGATCGCCCGCACCACGGCGTCACGGAACGCGACGGCGGGCGGAAACGACAGTTGCGCCGCCGCGCCGAGTCGGCGGGAACGGGACGCGATCATCCGGGTGCGCCGCCCGCGCTCCCGGTCGTAGCCGGCCAGGCCGCCGCCCGCGGCGGCCACCCTGCTCAGCACCACCGCGTCCTCCAGGGCTTGGCAAGCGCCTTGCCCGAGGGTGGGCATCATGGCGTGCGCCGCGTCGCCGACGAGCGCGATCCGCCCTGCTACATAGGTTTTCAATGCGGGCAGGTCGTAGAGGTCGTGCTTCAGCACCTCGGCTTCCCCGGCCGCGGCGAGCAGAGCGGGAATCGGCTCGTGCCATCCGCCGAAGCGCGCGCGCAACTCGGCCAACCCGCCGCTCGGCGTGGCCTCGGGCAGGTTCGCGGTGGCGAAGCAGTAGACCCGGCCGTCGGCGAGCGGGACGTAACCGAAACGTTCGCCGCGTCCCCAGCTCTCGCCCATCTCACCGACCGGCTCGTGCGGCGTGACGACCACACGCCACGCGGTGTAGCCGCCGTAGCGGGGCCGTACCTCGCCGCACACGGCACGACGCACCACGCTGCGAATGCCGTCGGCGCCGACGACGACGTCGCCGCTGGATGTGCCGGCCGAATGCACCACCGTGCCGTCGGTTCCGGCCTCGGTCACGGTGACACCGGTGCGCAGCTGCTCCCCGGGGATCGCGGAGCGCAGCGTGTGCACCAGATCGGCACGGTGCAGCATGATCGGACTGCCGTATCGCGCCCGGATCGCCTCGGCGTCCATCCTGGTCAGCCAGCGCCCCGCCTGGTCACGGATGCCCGCCGCGCCTTCCTCGACGGCCCGTGCACGCACTTCCTCGCCGACACCGAGCGCGTCGAGGGCGCGAAGAGCGTTGGGCCACAGGGACAATCCCGCCCCGACCTCGGTGATCTCGGCGGCGCGCTCGAGCACCTCGACCTGCCATCCCCGCCGCAGGAAGGCCACCGCCGTCGCCAGACCACCGATGCCACCGCCCACGATGAGCGCCTTCGACATGGCTTCCCCTTTCTCCGGACCGCTCGGCGAGCAGCTGTCCCGGACCATACTACGAATGTAGTAGCGAATCCCGGGCCTGTAGCACGGATCACTACTGCTGTAGTATCAGTGGCATGTCCACCAAGCGCGAGATCGTGTTGGACGCAGCGATCGACCTGCTGGGATCCCGGGGCACCCGCGCGCTCACCCACCGCGCGGTCGACGAGGCCGCGGGCATGCCGGCCGGCTCGGCCTCCAACTACTTTCGCACCCGAGAGGCGCTGCTGACCGGAATCGCCGAGCGGCTCGAGGCGCGCGACTACGCGGATTGGGCAGCGCTCAACCGGCAACCCGCCCCCGGCACGATCGAGGAACTCGTCGACGGCATGGCAGCCTTCGTCGTATACGCCGTGCGGACCGACCGTGTGCGGACACTGGCTCGATACGCGCTGTTCCTGGAGGCGCAAACCACGCCCGCGTTGCGCGAGACCGTGCGGCGCGGGCACCGCAGGTTGACCGAATGGGCCGCGGGCCTGCTGGCGGCGGTCGGCGGCGACCAGGCGATGACGCAGATCTTGGTGGGCCAATTCGACGGCATCATCCTGCACCAATTGGTGGACCCGGCGCCGGACTTCGATCCGCGCCCCATGCTCGGCCGGTTGGTGCGCACACTGATCGCTTCCAGAGGTTGATGTACGCGCGACATCGGCATCCCGGCACCGCGTTCCACCGAAGGCCCCGGCGCTGCCAGGAACTCGCTGAATCTCCCTGAGGGTCGTCTCTCAGAAGAACGTGTGCAGGAGATCGACCACCCGGGGCGTCGCAGCGTCGGCGTCATCGATCACGGGAATGAGCCGCCATTTGTCGAACGCCGTGCACGGATGCGAAAGACCGAGGCGCACGACCGCGCCGATCGGCAATTCCGTCGCGGCGCCACCCGGCAGCCGGAGGAAGGCGTGCTGGTCGTTGAGCGCGGAGACCGAGGCGCCCGGGTCCAGCGCGTCGCCGCCAGGTCCCGCGACGCGTTGCGGGATCGGAAGCCCCTCGTCGAACGGCAGATCGCGTTTGCCCGCGTCGAGCAACGCGAGTCCGGGCTCCGGGCGCGAGAGAGTACGCGCCCAGCCGTGCATCGCCGAACGCAGCGGCCGCGCGCATCCGGGCGCGACCAGAGGCGACATGCTCGCGTAGAAGCCGTCGTCGTGGATGACGTACGCCCCAGAGCGCAGGACGACCGTCGTCGCGACACCGTGGCTGCCCTGTTCGTCGGAGAGCGGGGCGAGGTACTCGAGCGCCAGCTCCGGATAGGCGCTGCCACCCGCGGTGACGATCGCCGGACCCCGGTATCGCCCGGCCGCGGCGAGTTCCCGGTGCAGGCGGGCGAGTGCGGCGAGATAGTCGTGCACCGCGCGGAGGCCGTTGGCGGTGCGGTCGTGCGCGAGCGCGCCTTCGTAGCCGCCCACCCCGGCCAGCGACAGCCGGGACGCCGCGTCGATCGCCCGCGCCACATCGTGCGCTTGCTCCACCGTGCGCGCGCCGGTCCTGCCGTTCGGGCCGCCGAGTTCCACCAGCACCCGGATCCGCTCTCCCTCCGGGGCGGTGCGCAGGTGCGCGTCCATCAGCGCGACCGTTTCGACGCTGTCGGCCCAGCAGACGAACTCGAAAGACGGGTCACGCGCCGACTCCGCCGCCACCCAGCGCAGTCCGACCGGATCGACCAGCGCGTTGGCCAGCAGTACCCGCGCGATGCCGAAGGATCGCGCCACCTGCGTCTGCCAGATGGTGGCCAGGGTGATGCCCCACGAGCCCGCCGCCAGCTGGTCGGCCCACAGCTGCGGGGCCATCGTCGTCTTGCCGTGCGGCGCCAGCCGCACGCCTGCCGCGCGGACCCAATCGGCCATCACCGCGATGTTCGTCGCCACGGCCGCGCGATCCACGGTGAGCACCGGCGTCTCCAGCTGCTCGAGCGTCGGCGCGGTGGCGCGGAACTCCCGCACGGTGCGTCCCCAGGCCGCCGGTGGCATGCCCTTGTGCTCGGGACCGATCCGGCGGTCCGCGAGCGCCGCTACGGCTGCTTCGTCGATCTGCACGACGTTCTTCCTACCGGACCGGACTGCTCGGCGGTACGGCCCAGGCGGCTCAGCCCGAGTTGCGCAAGGCCGTGGCCAGGCCGTTCATGGTCAGCAGGATGCCGCGTTTCACCAGTTCGGAGTCGTCCCCGGCGCGCAGGCGGCGCAGCAGTTCCACCTGCATCTGATTGAGCGGCTCCAGGTAGGGGAAGCGATTGTGGATCGACTCCGCGAGCGACGGGTTGTCGGCCAGCAGGTGATCGTTGCCGGTGATGGCGGCGTGCATACGCACGGTCCGGGCGTGTTCGTCGCGGATCATGCCGAAGATCTGCTCCCGCAACGACCCGTCCTCCACGAGTTCGGCGTAGCGTGCCGCGATGTCCAGATCGCTCTTGGCCATCACCTGCGCCATGTTGGACAGCACGGTGCGGAAGAACGGCCAGCGGCGGTACAGGTCGGCCAAGGTGGCCAGTCGCCGCGGGTCGCCGCCGATCCACTCCTCCAGCGCCGTGCCGGTGCCGTACCAGCCCGGCAGCATCACCCGCGCCTGGCTCCAGGACATCACCCAGGGGATGGCGCGCAAGTCGGCCACCGAACTCGTCGGCTTGCGCGAGGCAGGCCTGCTGCCGATGTTCAGGTCGCCGACCTCGGCGACCGGCGTGGATTGCCGGAAGTACTCGACGAATCCGGGTGTTTCGTGCACCAGCCGCGCGTATGCGGCGCGAGCGCGGGCGGCCAGGTCGTCCATGATTCCGTAAGACGGCTCGGCGTCGGGGCCGAGGCCCTCCACGTCCAGCAGGGTCGACTCCAAGGTGCCCGCGATCAGCGATTCCAGATTGCGGTGCGCCGCACCGGGTTCGGCGTATTTCGCGGCGATCACCTCACCCTGCTCGGTGAGCCGCAGCGAGCCGCGCACCGCACCCGCGGGCTGGGCGAGGATGGCGTCGTAGCTGCGGCCACCGCCGCGACCGACCGTGCCGCCGCGACCGTGGAACAGTCGCAGCCGGATCCCCGTCTTGCGGGCGACCTCGACCAGGTCCAGTTCGGCCCGGTACAGCGCCCAGTTCGCGGCCAGGTACCCACCGTCCTTGTTGGAGTCGGAGTAGCCGAGCATGACCTCTTGGCGCATCCCCTGCGCGGCCACCAGATCGCGGTAGACGGGCACCTCCAGCGCCGCGGACAAAGTCGCCGCCCCGGCCCCCAGGTCCTCGATGGTCTCGAACAGCGGGACGATGCCCACCAGGCAGCTCGGCGGCCCGTCCGGCTCCCCGGGGTCGAGCAGTCCGCCTTCCTTCAGCAGCAAAGCGGCTTCGAGCAGATCGCTGACCGACGTGCACATGCTGATGATGTAGTTCGGCACCGCCTCCGCGCCGAGGGTGCCCACCACATCCCGTGCGGCGCGGACGATGCCCAGTTCCTTCGCGGCGAGTTCGCTCAGCCGTGCGTGCGGGCCGAGCAGCGGGCGGCGGGTGCGCAGTTCGGCGGCGAGCAATTCCACCCGGCGCGACTCCGGCAGGCTCGCGTAGTCGGGGTGCACCCCGGCCCAGGCCAGCAGCTCGGCGACGACCTGCTCGTGTACCTCGGAGTTCTGTCGCAGGTCCAGGCCTTGCAGGTGGAAGCCGAAGGTCTCCAAGGCATAGCGCAACGCGGCGAGACGATCGTCGGCGAGCAGGCCGTCACCGCTGCGCCGCAGCGAGGCGTCGATCGCGTCCAAGTCGTCCAGCGCCGCCTGCGGCGTCGGGTAGGGCCGCGCCCCGGTGTCCAGGCCGTTGGCCGGAACCTCTCCGAGCGCGGCCAGCGCGGTGGCGGTCAGCCGGGCGCGAACATGGTGCAGCGCACGGCGATACGGCTCGTCGGCATGCGTGGCCGGATCGGGATATCCGGTCTCGGCGAGGGCGGCGACTTCGGGCGTCACCGTGACCAGCCGAGCCGACAGCGACAGCGTCTTCTCCAATTCCACCAGCTCGCGCAGGTAACGCTCGAAAGCGACGCCCGCCGCGCGGAAGGCGGCCTGACGCACGACATCGGCGTCGACATAAGGGTTTCCGTCACGGTCGCCGCCGATCCACGAGCCGGGACGCAGGATCGGGCGCGGCAGCAACTCGACACCGGGCCAGCGCGAGCGCAGCGCCGCGCGCACCTCGGCGTTGATCTTCGGGATCACGTCGAACAGGGTGAGGTCGTAATAGCGCAGACCCACCGAGATCTCGTCCTGGATGCGCAAGCGGGCCAGGCGGATCAGCGCGGTTCGCCACAGGCTCAGCACCTGGCGACGGATCCGCAACTCCAGATCGGCTCGCTCGCCCTCGGCATAGCGCTGACGCAGGCGCATCAACTCGGTGATCCGGGCCTGCGCGTCGAAGACGGTGCGGCGGCGGGTCTCCGTCGGGTGCGCGGTGATCACCGGCGACACCAGCGCGTCGGCCAGCAGATCGGCGACCCGGGCCCCGTCGAGCGCGGCCGCGTCCAGTTTGCGGTAGGTCGCCGCCAGCGAGGAGTCCTGCGGAGGCTCCCCCGCCGCCTCGTGCGCGGCGCGGCGGCGGTCGCGTTGGATGTCCTCGGCCAGATTGGCCAGCAGCACGAAATAGCTGAACGCGCGGATGAGCGGAAGAGCCACCGCGATGTCCACACCGTCCAGCATTTCCGCGACGGCGCTGCGCCCGACTTCCTCGCGGCGTACCCGGAAAGCCTCGATACGCACCCGCTCGATGAGGTCGAAGACCTCCGGTCCCTCGTGGTCGCGAATGGTGTCGCCGAGCACGCCGCCGAGAAACCTGATGTCGTCGCGCAGCGGCCGGATGGCGTCCTGTTGGGTCTCGCTCATCGTTTCGCCCATGATCAGACAGTATTGCCCTCCGGCCCGCGCGGGTATGCGACGCGGCCCACACCGGCCGCGCCCGGATCAGTCCGGGAGTTCGGAGAAGCGCAGGTGGTTGCCCCACGGGTCGCGGAATCCGCAGTCGCGCACCCCGTACGGCTGCGAGATCGGCTCCTGCGTCACCTCGACCCCGGCGTCGCGCAGCCGGGCGAAGGTCGCGTCCACGGCGTCGGTGGTGAAGATCAGCGTGCCCTGCGCGCCGTTGGCCAGCCGAGCCCGCGCCGCCGCACCGGCGGCCTCGTCCGGCACCATCTCCGGGGTCTCGAGAATGAACTCGATACCCGGCTGCTTCGCGGGGCCGACGGTCACCCAGCGCCCACCGGCGAACGGCATGTCCGCGCGCACCTCGAGTCCGATGACGTCGCGGTAGAACTCCAGGGCCTTGTCCTGGTCACCGACCAGCACGCCGATGTGGGTGAGGGCGAGGTCCGCGCCGTTGCTCACGATGATGCTCCTTGTCGTCGTTCGGGAGGGGCAACAGTACAGACGCCGGACGCGCGGCGAATTCATCGGTGACGACCTTCGGATTTTCGGCCGGTGCCGCAGTGCACCCTCGTTCGAGCGACCCATCTGGCACCGGCCGGAAACTTCGTACCGCCGACAAGCCCCGATGCGTGGCGATCAGCCCATGTCTCACGCGGTGAGCTGATCCGGGCGGTGCAGCAGTACCTGCTCCAGCAGCGAAACCAACACCTCTTTGACCGAATCGCGAGACCTGGCATCGCACTCGAGAACCGGAATCCAGTTCTCCAGCTCCAGCGCTTCGCGAACCTCGCCGAGGTCGAAGTGGGCGCTGCCGTCGAAGCGGTTGACCGCGACGACGAAGGGCGTGCCGCGCTCCTCGAAATAGTCCAGCACCGGGTAACAGTCGTCGACGCGGCTGGTGTCCACCACGATCACCGCACCGAGCGCACCGTCGACCAGGTCGTCCCACAGGAAGACGAAGCGGTCCTGGCCCGGCGTGCCGAACAGG
The DNA here is from genome assembly GCF_023501985.1 of Nocardia sputi. NCBI lineage: Bacteria > Bacillati > Actinomycetota > Actinomycetes > Mycobacteriales > Nocardiaceae > Nocardia > Nocardia sputi. The sequence goes on from NZ_JAMFLC010000019.1 coordinate 58,050, forward strand.
TACAGGATCAGCGAACTGTCCAGAGTGATGCGGCCGAAGTCGAGGGCGACCGTGGTATGCGTCTTGTCCGCACGGTGTCCTGGGTCGTCCACTCCGACGGCCATTTCGGTCATCGCCGCCTCGGTCACCAGCGGCTCGATTTCGGAGATGGCTCCGATGAACGTCGTCTTTCCGACGCCGAACCCGCCGCTGATCACGATTTTCACCGAGGACGGCATGGTCGGCGTTCGCATGTCAGAGTGCCCGGACAAGGTCCCTGATCCTCTCGATGGCAGCGGCGGTGAGCTGGTCGGCGGCGCGTACGGTCACGTGTCCGGCGGCGGCCAGGTCACTGACGACGACCTTGGCCACCCCGATCGGAACCCGCAGCGCGGTGCCGATTTCGGCGATGGAGTGCGGCTGCTGGCACAGCCGGACCAGGGTGTGCTGCTCGAAGCGCAGCGGAGCGGACAGCGCGGCGGGCTCGGCCCGCACCAACGTCTCGATGCGCAGCCCCTCCAGCAGTGGCGTGGTGCGTCCGGCGGTGACCACGAAGGGACGCACGAATCGCTCGTCGGCGGTGGATTCCCGTCTCATCGCCGCAGCGTCTCGCGGAGTTCGGCGATGAGCGCTGGATCCAGCAGCGCGCCGGCGCGCTCGGCGAGCACCGCCATCTCGTACCCCACCAGACCGACGTCACAACCGCTGTCGGCGATCACGCCGAGGCAGCTGCCGTCGCCCAGGGCGGAGACGAGCAGGAAGCCGCGCTTCATCTCGATCATGATCAGCTTCAGCCCGTCGAAGGCGTAACTGCGCGAGGCGCTTCGGGCGAGCCCGACCAGCCCGGACACCATGGCGGCGAGCCGGTCGGCGGAGATGCGGTCCAGGCCGTCGGACATGGCGATGAGCAGGCCGTCCGAGGAGACCGCGACCGCCTCGCGTACACCGTCGGTCTCCCGGACGAAGTTGGCCAGCATCCAATTGAATGTGTGCGGGTCGGCGCTCGGTATGTGGGTGGTCACCGGATCTCCTCTGCCATGGTGGCGGCGGGCTGGAATTCGTGCGCCGTATCGGCGGCGCGGATGACGTCGTCGTGCGGGGTGGCGGCGTGCCTTCCGGGCGCGCCACGCTGATAGCCCGATCGGAAGGCGGACAGCATGCCGCGGATCTCCTCGGGTGAGCGCTCGACCGCGGGTGCGGGCTCCGATCGCGGCACCGTGCCGGGCGGTGGACCGGTAGCGGCAGCGCGGGCCTTTTTGTTGCGTTTGACCAAGCCGTTCTTGGTGTGCCGCAGCACGGATTCGGAACCCGCTGCCGGGCTGCTCGAGTCGAGGGCCGCGACGCACGGCGCAGCCACCGGTTCCGTTCGCGGTGCGACGAGCTGGGTCTGCGCCGACGACCCGGCGTTCGTCCTGGATCGAGCCGGTGCGCGAGCCACGGTCGCTTCGGCAACGGACGGACGCGGTCTCGGCGAACTCGAACCGATCGGGAGCGCAGCGACGCGTGGCGCGGGCTCGCTCGGGTCGTCGCGCTGTACCTGTCCGGTTTCGAGCATGGCCGACGGCAGCGTCAGACGCGCGACGATGCCGCTCACCGGCGAGGCGCTCAGGTCGACCTCGATGCCGAGCCGCTCGGCGAGCCTGCCGACGACGTAGTGGCCCAGATGGCGGGTCGGCGCGACCACGAAATCCTGTTCGCTGCGCAGTCGTGCGTTGGCCTGTGCCAAGTGCTCGGCGGGCATGCCGACGCCGTGGTCGACCACCGCGAGCAGATATCCGTTCGGCCCGGCGCGCCCGTAGATCTCGACCTCGAGATCCGGTGGGGAAAAGGCGAGTCCGTTCTCGATCAGCTCCGCGAGCATGTGTGCCAGCTCGCTGGCCGCCGCGCCCGTGACGAGCACCTCGTCCATCCGGCGCAGCACCACTCTGCGGTAGTCGTCCACCTCGGACAGGCCCGCGCGGATGACGTCGCTGAGCGGGATGGGTTCGGCCCAGCGGCGCGGGCTGGCCTCGCCGACCAGCACGAGCAGACTCTCGGCGTTGCGGCGCAGTCGGGTGGCGAGATGGTCGAGTTCGAACAGGTTCGACAGCGCCTTGGGATCGAGCTCCTCCCGCTCGAATTCGCTGATCAGACCGAGCTGGCGGCGCACGAGATTCTGGCTGCGGCGGGCCAGGCCGACCATCGACTCCGTGGTGTTGCGGCGCACCAGCGCCTGCTCCGACGCGAGGTCGAAGGCGGTGGACTGCACCCGATCCAAAGCTCCTGCCACGGCGGCGATCTCGACACTCGCACCCGCCGGTGTCCGCACCGGTGCGGGTGGGTCCGGCGGGCGGGTGTCGTCGCCGGTGCGCCAGGCCGCGATCACGTCGGGCAGCCGCCGGCTCGATACGTCGTCGGCGTCCGCGGCCAGCATGGCCAAAGGCCGGACGATGGCGCGCACCGCGGAGACGACCAGCGCCACTTCCACCGCGATCGCCGCCAGCGCGGCGAGCACGAACGCGCCCAGGATCGAGGCGGCGTTGCGGCGCAACACCTCCGCGCGCGAGCCGATGTCGGCGCCGACCGCCTGCTGCACGGTGCGCTGCTCATCGATGACCCCGGTCATCCCGGCCCACCAGGTGATCGGGTCGACCGGACGCACCAGCGGTCCGGCGCTCGAGGCGATCGCGATGTTCTCCGACTCCGCGGTCCGGACCGCGCTGTCGCTGTCCAGCACGGCGTCCAACCGCGCCTGCTGAGCCGCGGTGGCATAGCGGGCGAACGCGGCCAGAGCGGCCAGCTTGGCCGCCCGGATGTCGAGGAACTGCACGTACTCACCCGGCCCGAAAGCGCCGGCGGCGAAGACGCCGTTCAGGAAGCCGCGTTCCCGCGCCGTCTGCTCCTTGGCTTCACCCAGCGCGTACAACGCTTGCAGACCGTGCCGGACCGCCGGATCGGCGGCCTGGTCCAGACCGAGGGACAAGTGGTTCAGCGCGTCGATGGCGTCGGTGTAGTACTGGAAGGCCGCGTGACGGGCCGTTCGCCGCTCATCGATCCGGGCGCGGGTCGCGTCCAGGTCGGTCAGCGGCCGGGCGGCCGCGCGCACCGGTTCCGCGCCGGGCGGGTTGTCCGTCATCGCACGCCGCAGCTCGCGCAGCGCACGGTCGACCGCGCCGCGCTGGTCGGCGACGGGCTGGAGCAATCGCCCGTCGCCGCCGAGCAGTCCGTTGGTCAGGCCGCGCTCGCGCTGCGTCTCGTGCACCAGTTTCTGCACCGCCAGCGCCAGCGATACCGCAGCCGCCGTGTCCCGGCTCCCGCGGTACGCGTCGACCTCCCGCGCGACCATCGCGCCCAGCAGCGTGAGCACCAGTACCAAAGGGACGACGAGGATTCGAGCCAACTGTCCGCGAATGGTGCGGGGGCGGACGATTCCGCTGCCCGCCCCCTGCCATCGGCCGGGCGTGGATAACCGTGTGCCGCCGGATAATTCCGGTCGTCGACGTGACCGCACCACCCTCTGCTCCTCCGATCGGCCGCCGTGACCGCTGCACGACGAGGACACGGAAATCAGGGGCAAACTTTCACAGGGCCTTCCCGGTGTCAACGCGAAATTCGGGCAAACCGGACACTGTGCGGACTTCTAAACACACTGGCAACGAGGGGTTACCGGGCGCGACGAATCCGGCCTCCACCCGGAGGGGGTAGACGCCGAGTCAGGCTGCGTGTTACCCGCGTTCGCCCGCCCCGAAACCCCTCGGCGCGATTCTGATACAGTCCGGCGCGATACATCGGAGGGCAAGAGGGCTGGATGGCGCACCGAATTACGTTGATTCCCTTGGCAATAGCACTTGCGTTCGGATCTGCCGCCTGCGGCGACGAGTCCGGCGGGTCACCGGCGACGACCACCACGCAGGCCGCTGGCACGGCCACCCAGTTGTTCGATCCCTGCACGGGCATCCCCGACACCGCGCTGACGAGCGCCGGACTCGATCCGGCGAGCAAGCAGGTCGGCGTCGGCGGGGCGAAGCAGCCCGGCTGGGAGATCTGCGGATGGAAGGGCGCGGACTTCACCCTCGGGGTGTTCTCCAACAGCGCGTCCGTGGCCGAGTTCGAGCGGAAACCGGGCAATGTCGACTTCCAGGAAGTCACCATCGCCGGACGACCCGGACGCCAGTTCCGAGTCGACGACGCCGCCAGAGACCAGATGTGCGATGTGCTGTTCCCCGCTCGCCAGGGATTGCTGCAACTGACACTGGTCAACAAGTCCGCGGACCAGAATCCCTGCGATCGCCTGGCGAGCATCGGCGAAGCGATCGTCCCCGCACTGCCGAGGTAGCGCAGCGCGCCGCTGGAGATCAGACAGAGCCCAGGATGCCGAGCACCTCGTCGGAGCTGTAGAAGGGAGCCAGGCGCTCACGGATCAGCCCGGCGAGGACGCCATCCCGCTTCGCGCCCTCGATGACCGCCGGTCCGTAGCGCAGGATCTCTGCGACGATGTCGTCACCGGTGAGCCCGAGTTCGGGCAGCATGGCCGCCAGGGTGTAATCGCCGTACTTGGTGAAGAACACCTCCACGCACTCGTCCAGGAGCAGGCCGAAGTACTCCTTCTCGCGGGTGGTGACGGCGATCTCGTAGCACAGCAGCACGAGTTCGTTGAGGTCCTTCTGGGTCAGGTACCGGCGCAGCCCGCTGACCGGTTCGTCGGCGTGCAGGTCCCAGAACTCCATCGCGGCGTCGTGCACCGGCGCGTCGCGCAGCATCTCGCGGATGGCGTTGTTGGTGCGCTTGAGCGCGAACAGCGCGCCCTTGCCCGCCAGATCGCCGACGAACGTGCTGTCGGCGGCGACCTTCTTGGCGCGATTGGCCGCGGACTGGCCGAGCGACATCAGCGAGGAGACGCCCGGGATCTTCTCGGCACGCTCCCGATTGGCCTGCATGAAATCGTTGATGAGCTTGTCGACGAACTTCGACGCGACCGTGGCCACCAGCGGGCTCTCGGTGAGCCGGTCCAGAATGCGCTCCTGCGCCTGATGCATGCCGAAGATCTTCTCCAGCAGCGCCTCGACCGGCTCGCGGTCGACCACCTCGCCGAGCGTGTAGTCGTGGTTGGCGGCGATATGGTCGTAGATGGAGTCGGCGAACACACCGACCATGTCCGCGATCACCGGACTCCCGCCGATCAGCTCGACGATGGTGCGGACGGTCTGCTTGGCCTGGCCGATCTCGACGACGTCCCGGAAGACGAGTGTGTCGGCGACCGCGAGCACGGCCTCGGTGTCGCGTGCGACCACCTCCGCGAAGCGCTCACCGGTCACTTCCGCGAGCAGGAATTCCACCTGGGCGTCCAGTAGCCGTTCGGCGATCTCACGCGGCTCGCTCATCGAATTCCACCCATCACAGTCGTCGTCCGGCACGGCCGGCCCGGATCACGGCTGCTGTGGGTCGGCGTCGTCGCCGTGCACCGACTTCCGTATCCGGTCCAAGCGCTCGCGCGCGGCCTTCTCGCGTGCCTGCCATTGTTCGTCCACACTGCGGCCCGCGGGAGTCTGCCGGTCGAGTTCACCCATCCCCTGCGCGGTGCCATAGCGCTGCTCGACCTTATCGCGAACTGACTCGAAGGTAGGAACGCCGGTGGCCGAATACCCGCCGCTCGTGGCGGGCGGCGGCGTACCGGGCAGCGGTACCGGTACCGCTGGTACCGCGGAAGGGCCGCCGACCTGGCCGGATACCTCCGGCAGCGACCCAGGAGCCGGGGTGGTTCCGGCTGGGGTGGTAGGAGTCACATCCGAGGCGGCTCCTACCTCACCGGTCTCCACCAACCCGACCAGCGCCGCGTGAACCGCACCGAACCCCGGGCGCCCGGCCGTCGCGACCAGCAGCACACCTGCCAGTTCCCTGTCGGGCAGCCCGGCCAACCGGCTAGCGATATCGCTGTTGTCACTCATACCGCCAGGCTACGCAGCCGGGACCGGACCACGCGCCGTTCACGACCGCACGAGCGCGCCCGCCCAATCGCGCACGAGGTCGTACCACATCGAACCGCCGACGAGGATCAGGTCGTTGTGCCCCGCGCCGGGAAAGACGACCAGCCGCTTCGGCTGCGGCGCCGCGGCGTAGAGCCGTTGCGCGTGCCGCAGCGGCAGCAATTCGTCCTGGTCGCCGTGCATGATCAGGACCGGAGCGCGCAGCGAGCGAATACGGCGTTCGTTCGGATAGGCGTTCGGGACCAGCGGTGCCGGCAGGAAGGGATACACCGAGCGAGCCGCGTCGCGAAGACCGCTGAAGGTGGACATCAGCATCACCCCGGCCGGCGGATGGTGCTGCGCCAGCTCGAGCACGACGCCACCCCCGAGGGACTTGCCCAGATACAGCACGCGGCTCGGATCGACGCCCGGTTGCGCCAGCAGCGCCCGGCGCGCGGCATGTGCGTCCAGGTAGGTGCCGTGCTCGGTCGGTTTCCCGGTGCTGCGTCCGTACCCGCGGTAGTCGAAGGCCAGCACGTCGAACCCGGCCTCGGTGAGCAAGGCGAAGATCGGCACCCGGTCACCGATGTTGCCCGCGTTGCCGTGCGCGAACAGGATGTGTCCGGCCGAATGCCGGGCGGGCATCCACCAGCCGTGCACGGTTTCCCCGTCCGAAGTCGGCATGGACAGCTCGGTGTAGTCCATGCCGAGCAGCGCCGGGGTCTGCAGCACCATCCGCTCCGGCAGGTAGGTCAGCGCGTTCAGGATCGGACGAGCCGGATGTCGCATGTCCACGTTCTTACTCCTGCGGAAGCGGGGCGGCATCAGGCGGGTGGTGGGAGAACAAGCCGGGCGAGAAGACCGTGCGGGTCACACCTGCCGCACGGTCTCGTCGGTCGGGAAAGCAGGCGGTCAGCCGCGCAGCACCGCACCGACGGCCTGGGCCGCCGCCGCGACCGCCGCGTCCCGCGCCGCACTCGCCTCGTCTTCGGTGAGGGTCCGGTCGGGGGCCCGGAAACGCAGGGCGTAGGTGAGCGACTTACGTCCCTCGCCCGCCTGAGCGCCCTCGTACACGTCGAACAGCGCGATGTCCTCCAGCAACTCGCCACCGCCGGTGCGCAGCGCGGCTTGGACGGACGCGGCCGGAATCGACTTCTCGACGCTCACCGAGACGTCCTGGAGCACCGCAGGGAACGGCGACACCGTCGGAACCGGCCGAGTTTCCCGCAGCGGCAACGCGTCGAGGTCGAGCTCGACGGCGCAGGTGCGCGGCGGCAGACCGGAACGTTCCAGCACGGCTGGGTGCAGTTCACCCGCGTGGCCGACGACAGTTCCGTCGACCACCAGCTCGGCGCAGCGTCCGGGGTGCCAGGGCAGATGAGCCGCCGGACGGCGCTCGATCGTCACACCCGCCGCGTCGCCGACGGCGTCGGCCAGGGCGAAGGCGTCGGCGGCCTCCACCGGACGGCCCGGCCCCCACGGCCCGCGCGGCTCGCGGCGACCGGTCAGGACGGCGGCCACGTGCACCGGCTGCTCGGGCAGCGATTCGACCAACTCGGCGATCTCGTCGTCGGTGGGGCGGCGGTCCACCGGCAGCGGTTCGACCGCCTTGGTCTTCGCTCCGGGCAGCACGACTTGCGCGATGCCGTAGATGGCCAGATCACGCGCGCCCCGCGAGATGTTGCGGGCGGCCACCTCGAACAGGCCGGGCAGCAGCGTGGTGGCCAATTCGGAACGCTCCACGTCGAGTGGGTTCAGCACCTTGGTGGTGGCGCGACGCCGGTCGTCGGCATCCAGGCCCCAGATGTCGAACACCCCGGCGGGCAGGAACGCCGGCGGCGGAACCTCCACGGCACCGGCGAACGCCAGCGCACGGCTAACGGCGCGGCGGCGGCGCTGGGCCGGGGTGAGCCCGCGCCCGGCCGGTGCGGCGGGCAGCACGGAGGGGATCTGCTCGAGCCCCTCCAAGCGCAGCACCTCCTCCACCAGGTCGGCGGGCTGGGCCAGATCGGGCCGCCAACTCGGCGGCGTCACGACCAGCTGACCGTGTCCGCTGTCGCTGACGCCGACCTCGACAACGCAGCCGATCTGCGCGAGGCGGCGCGCCGAGGTCCCGGTGGGGTAGATGACGCCAGCGACGCGGTCGGCCAAGTCGATGTCGATGCGGATGGGCTCGCGAGCCGCCACCGGCACCCGGACGTCGGTCAGCACGGGTTCGACGGTGCCACCGGCGATTTCGGCGAGCAGGGTGGCGGCCCGATCGAGCGCGGCGACGTTGATCTCCGGATCGACGACCCGCTCGTAGCGCTTACCGGCCTCGGACACCAGCTTGTGCCTGCGCGCGGTCCGGTAGATCAGCAGCGGATTCCAGGTGGCCGCTTCGAGCAGGATGTCGGTGCTCTCCGCACCGACCTCGGTGCTCGCCCCGCCCATCACACCGGCAAGCGAGATGACGCCGGAATCGTCGGCGATCACCACGTCCTCGGCGTCGAGCGCCCGCTCCACGTCGTCCAAGGTCCGCAACTTCTCGCCCTGGTTCGCGGTGCGGACCACCAACCCGCCGGACAACTTGTCCGCGTCGAAAGCGTGTAGCGGCTGCCCGAGTTCCAGCATGACGTAGTTGGTGACGTCCACCGCGGGCGAGATCGGGCGCACGCCCGACAGCAACAGCCTGCGCTGCAACCACCAGGGGCTGACCGCCTTCGGGTCGACGCCGGTGACCCGGCGCGCCGCGAAACGGGTGCACCGGGAGTCCGGCTCGACCTGGATCGACCAGGCTTGCTGCTCGTGGTCGGGCAGGGTCCGCACCGCCGGGTCGGCGTACTCGAGATCGAAACCGCACGCCAGTTCGCGCGCCAAGCCGCGCACCGAGAAGCAGTAACCGCGGTCGGGGGTGATGTTCAGCTCGATGACGGTGTCGTCCAGACCGAGCAGTGCGTTGGCGTCGGTGCCCGGCTCGGCGGTGCCCGGTTCCAGCACCAATATGCCGGAATGGTCTTTGCCGATGCCGAGTTCGGCGACCGAGCAGATCATCCCGTTGGAGACGTGGCCGTAGGTCTTGCGCGAGGTGATCTGGAATCCGCCGGGCAGTACGCCGCCGGGCAGCACCACGACCACGAGGTCACCGACCTCGAAATTACTCGCGCCGCAGATGATCTCCTGCAGTTCGGGCTTGCCGATGTCCACCTTGCAGAAGCGGATCGGCTTTTTGAACTCGGTCAGCTCGGCGATCTCGGCGACCCGGCCGACCACCAGCGGCGCCTCGCCGCCCTCCGGGCCCGCGACCCGCTGGAGCTTGTCGACCTCTTCGACTTCGAGCCCGACCCGGACGAATCCCGCGTCGAGCTCCTCCGGCGTCACCGACCACTCCGGGGTGGTGCGCTGGATGATGTCGGTCAGCCAGGACTGCGCTACTCGCACTTGACGTTTCGCTCTCTCGATCGAAGGGTGAGGTCAGGACCGGATGCCGAAGGGCAGCGTGAAACGCACGTCGCCTTCGACGATGTCGCGCATGTCCGGGATGCCGTTGCGGAACTGCAGCGTCCGCTCCAGGCCCATGCCGAACGCGAACCCGCTGTACACCTCGGGATCGATCCCGCTGGCGATCAGCACCTTCGGGTTCACCATGCCGCAGCCGCCCCATTCGACCCATCCCGCGCCGCCCTTCTTGTCGGGGAACCACACGTCGACCTCGGCGGAGGGCTCGGTGAACGGAAAGTAGTTGGGGCGCATGCGGGTGCGGGTCTGCGGCCCGAACAATGCCCTCGCGAACGCGTCCAGCGTGCCGCGCAGATGCGCCATGGTCAGGCCCTTGTCCACCGCCAAGCCCTCGACCTGTGAGAACACCGGGGTGTGCGTGGCGTCCAGCTCGTCGGTGCGGAAGGTGCGGCCCGGGCAGACCACATAGATCGGCACGTCCCGCTCCAGCATCGAGCGCACCTGCACCGGAGAGGTGTGCGTGCGCAGCACCTGACGCGAGCCCTCCGGCGCGATGTGGAAGGTGTCCTGCATGGTGCGGGCGGGATGGTCGGGCAGGAAGTTCAGCGCGTCGAAGTTGAAGTGCTCGGTCTCCACCTCGGGGCCTTCGGCGACCTCCCAGCCCATCGCGACGAACACGTCGGCGATCTGCTCGGAGATGACCGTGATCGGGTGCCGGGCGCCGACGGCCGTGCGGCGGGCGGGCAGCGTCACGTCGATGGTCTCGGCGACCAGTACGGCGGCATCGCGCTCGGCCAGCAACGTGACGCGGCGGGCCTCGAACGCCTCCGACACCCTGGCCCTGGCGACGTTGACCCGTTTGCCCGCGTCGGCCTTCTCCGTCTTGGGCAGGCTGCCCAACGCACGCTGCGCCAGGGCCAGCGGCGCCTTGCCGCCGAGGTGCTCGGTTTTCGCGACCGCGAGCGCATCCAGGTCGGCGGCAGCGGCGAACGCCTTCTCGGCGGCCGCCGCGGCCGCGGCCAGTGCCTCCTCGGTCAGCGCTGCGCTCTGCTCGACTGCCTCGATGTCGTCGGCCACGATGCTCCGTCTCTCCCCTCGGGATCGGTCCGCGGGCACGGCTGATCGCCATCCCGCATTGCTGCTGGTCGAATCGTATTCGATACCTCGGTGGCGATTCACGCGGATTACCCGCTAACGCGGACCGAGCGGTCTGTTCAGTCTGTGCCGATCTGCCCATCCGCGGCCTGCGGGCACCAGCGCGCGGGCGGATCGGCGAGGTCGCCGGTTGCGCGTTGCGACCGAGGTCTCGGCACCCGGACCGCAGGTGGGCTGCATGGTCCGGATCGCCGATGCGCCCGCCGGGTGCACAGCGCACCCCTAGCCCAACCCGCGGTCTCGAGCGCAGCGAGACCGACCATTGTCCGCTCGCGGCCCGGCTCGCGTCCGAGTGGCCGCCGCGTACATGACGAAGGAGCAAGCGGCGGCCGCTCGGACACGAGCCACAAGGGAGCCGCCAACACGTCGCGCCGCAGGTGGCAGATCAAACACAGTAGCGGACGCGCGAGTTCGCGTAGAGGCAGATCGCGGCGGCCGTCGCCAGATTCAGGCTCTCGGCGCGGCCGCGGATCGGAATGCGGATGCGGTGGTCGGCGCGCCGGGCGACGGCCGGGTCCAACCCGTGCGCCTCGTTGCCGAACAACCAGGCCACCGGGCCGGTGAACAACTCGTCCGCGTCGTCGAGATCGACCTCGCCGTTCGCCGCGGTCGCCAGGATGGTGATGCCCGCCGCGGCGATCGCATCCAGCGTCTCGCCGACATCGCGGTGCCGTGCGATCGGCACGTGGAAGATGCTGCCCGCGCTGGCGCGCACGCACTTGCCGTTGTGCGGATCGACGGTGTCGCCCGCCAGCACCACGCCGTCGGCGCCCACGGCATCGGCGACCCGCACGAGCGTGCCCGCGTTCCCCGGCTCGGCCATCTCGACCGGAACGGCCAGCATTCGCGGCGCCGAGTCGAGGATTCGGGAAAGGGGCACGTCGAGCAGATCGCAGACCGCCACCAATCCCGGCGCCGTCACCGTTTCACCGAGATGCTGCGCCGCTCGATCGCTGACCAGCGTGGTGCGCACGCCCGTCGCGGCCGCCTCCGCGATCAGCGCGTGGTCGCGTTCGGCGGCGGCTTTCGAATAGAACAGTTCGTGGACGCGCGCGGTCTCCAGCGCTGCCGCGACGGCGTTGGCGCCTTCGGCGAGGAATCGTCCCGCTTTCCGACGCTGTGCGCCGCGCTGCAGCTTGACAGCGGAAACGACCCGTGGATTGCGCTCGCTGAGCGCTTCCACGGGTCGTTCCGAGAGTTGTCCGTGTGCCAACGGATGCGGCTCAGGCAGCCGGCGCGTTGACGTCCTGCGGCAGGGCGGCCTTCGCGACCGCGACGAGCCCGGCGAACGCCTCGGCGTCCGACACCGCGAGCTCGGCGAGGATCTTGCGGTCCACCTCCACACCGGCGGCCTTCAGGCCCTGGATGAAGCGGTTGTAGGTGATGTCGTTGATCCGCGCGGCGGCGTTGATGCGCGCGATCCACAGCTTGCGGAAGTCACCCTTGCGCGCCCGGCGGTCCCGGTAGGCGTAGGTGAGCGAGTGCAGCTGCTGCTCCTTGGCCTTGCGGTACAGCCGCGAGCGCTGGCCGCGGTAGCCCTTGGAGGCCTCGAGGATGGAACGGCGCTTCTTCTGAGCGTTGACGGCCCTTTTGACGCGTGCCACTGGTCAGTCCTGTTCGATCTGGGGGCGCGGGGCAGCGCCCGGAAATGGGTCGGGGTGGCGACGGAGTTGCTCCGGTCGCGGTGTGCTTGTCGGTCCGCGCCGGGCGCGATCAGATACCGAGAAGCTTCTTCACGCGACGGACGTCGGCGGGGGCGACTACTTCCACGCCGTCCAGACGACGAGTCCGGCGGGTGGGCTTGTGCTCGAACAGGTGGCGACGGTTCGCCTGCTGGCGAAGCAGCTTGCCTTTGCCGGACACCTTGAATCGCTTCGAGGCGCCGCTGTGCGTCTTCATCTTCGGCATGGATTCCTCTATCTGTCGTCCCGGCGGCCGGGGCGGGTCGCCGGTGTTCTGATCGGTGTTACTGCGGGCCGGCCGTCTCGGCCTGCTCCGCAGCGGGCTGACCGGCCGGGGCGGCACTGGGCGCCGGGCGCGGACCCGACTCCTGCTGCGCCTTCACCCGGGTCTTCGCACCTTTGTGGGGGGCGAGGACCATGGTCATGTTGCGACCGTCCTGCTTGGCCGAGGTTTCCACGAAACCCAGTTCGGCGACGTCGGATGCCAGCCGCTGCAGCAGCCGGAAGCCGAGTTCGGGCCGGGACTGCTCGCGTCCCCGGAACATGATCGTGACCTTGACCTTGGACCCGGCCTCGAGGAAGCGAACGACATTGCGCTTCTTGGTCTCGTAGTCGTGGTCGTCGATCTTCGGGCGGAGCTTCTGCTCCTTGATCACCGTCTGCTGCTGGTTCTTCCGAGACTCGCGCGCCTTCTGCGCCGTCTCGTACTTGAACTTGCCGTAGTCCATGATCTTGCAGACCGGCGGACGGGCATCGGGTGCCACCTCGACCAGATCGAGGTCGGCTTCGAGGGCGACGCGTAGTGCATCTTCAACACGCACGATCCCAACCTGCTCGCCGCCAGGTCCGATGAGCCGGACCTCGGGAACTCGGATGCGATCGTTGATGCGGGTCTCAGTGCTGATGGGGCCTCCTAGGTCAAGCGGTGTCGTCGGACGACCGCGCGCAATAACTGCAACCCCTGTTCAACACGAAGGCCCCGGTGCGGTATTCCGCACGGGGCCCGATGTCGACCGATCGCCGACCACGAGCGAACTCGCGTCGACCCTCGTGATTCGGGTTCTCCATGAGAACTCCGGCACGAGAAACCCGCCCTCTCGGGCGGATGACCGGACCGCTGGACCGTACGATGACTCGTCGGCAACGGTGGGAGTCGGGCTCCACTTATCAGCCCCGAGGCAAGCCCGGGGCGGTCGTCGGCGGAAAGTCTAACATTCCGTTCGGCTATCGCCGAATCGGGTCGAAAATGCCTTGCCCGGCCCGCACCCGCGTGCCACCCTCCCCCGGTGCTCACATCACGCCGTGACCTGCTTCGATGGCAATTCGACCTGACCTGGTCGCTCGCCGGGATCCATTTCGACGCGCTGCGGCCCGAGGATTTCCTCTGGGAACCCGCCGAACTCACCTGGACGGTACGCCCCGGCGCCGACGGCGTGTGGCGGCCGGACTGGGCCGACAGCGAACCCGACCCCGTGCCCGTTCCGACGATCGGGTGGCTCACCTGGCACATCGGCTGGTGGTGGGGCACGGCCATCGACCACGTCGAGGGTCTCACCCCGCCCGCGCGGGAGGACGTGCACTGGCCCGGCGACGGCGCCGCGGCCATCGCCTGCCTGCGTGATCTGCACACCGAGTGGGTGCGCGTGCTCGGCGGGTTCACCGAGGCCGACCTGGACCGCCCGTCCGCCTACCCCTGGCCCGCCGATGCCGGGCTGAGCATCGCGCACCTGGCGGCCTGGGTGAACGCGGAGTTGATGAAGAACGTCACGGAGATCGGCCACCTCCGGATGCTTCGCGCGGCGTCGCTAGCCTGAAGGCATGACTGACGAGCTCGACGCCTCCGTACGCGAACTGGCCGATATCCCCGCGGTCGAGGTGATCAGCCGCGCCGCCGTGATGCTGATGAGCTCGGCGGCGGAGAAGCTCGGGTTGGCCGACGAGGACCCGGACAACAGCCCGCGCCGTGACCTGGACGAGGCGCGCCGCGTGATCACCGCGCTGGCCGGACTCGTCACCGCGTCGGTGGAGTACCTCGGCCCGCACGCCGGACCGATCCGCGAGGGGTTGCAGTCACTGCAACGCGCCTTCCGCGAGTCCTCCGCGCATCCCGACGAGCCGGGTAAAGGTCCGGGCGAGAAGTACACCGGCCCGGTCTACTGACGAAGACGTCCTCGGGGCACCAGCCCACCGATACTTCCGAGCGCGGCCGGAATTGTGAACGAAACACATATGGCGACAACGATGGTTAGGAAATTTCCCAACGATTAGGGCACAGTGAGCCCATGGCTACTCGGATTCTTCTCGCTCCCGGATTCTGGCTCGGTGCATGGGCGTGGGACGAGGTCGCACCCGATCTGCGCCGGCGTGGCAACGAAGTACAGGCGCTCACATTGCCGGGCCTGGATGCCGCGGACTCCGATCGGTTGTCGGCCACCCTGGAGTCCCAGGCACAGGCCATCATCGACGCGGTGCCCGCGGGCGAGACCGTCGTGCTCGTCGCGCACTCCGGCGGCGCGGCGCCCGCCTATCTCGCCATCGACCGCGCCCCCGAGTTGTTCCGGCGGGCGATCTACGTCGACAGCGCGCCGCTGCCGAACGGCTTCGTCATCAACTCCGCGCTGGACGTCGCCGCGCGCGAATGGGTCCTGCCGGAATGGTCCGAACTGGAGGCCGAGGGCAGCAGCTTGACGGGCCTGGACGAAGCCGCGCTGGCGCGCTTCCGCGAACGCGCCGTGTCGGAGCCGGTATCCGTCGCGGCCGCACCGCTGCGGTTGAGCGATTCGGCCGCGCGGCTCGCGGTCCCGACCACCGTGATCTGCAGCAGCATGACCGCCGAGATGGTCGAGAAGCTGCGAGACAACGGTGAAGCCCCCATTTTCGCCGAACTGGCCCGAATCGACGCCGAGTACGTCGACCTGCCGACGGGCCACTGGCCGATGTGGTCCAAGCCGAAGGAACTCGCCGAACTGATCCACACCATCGCCAACCGCTGACGACGAAAACGGCGCGGCCCCGGACGAATCCGGACCGCGCCGCACGGACGACGGGTCAGCCGACCGCCGCGGTCTTCTTCACCGCCCGCCTGGTGGCCTTCGCCGCCGCCTTCTTCGCCGGAGCCTTCTTCTCGGCGTTCCGCGGCGCTGGCGACGGATTCAGGACCTCTTTCAGGAACTGGCCGGTGTAACTGTCCGCGACGGCCGCGATCTCCTCCGGGGTGCCCTGCGCGACCACGGTGCCGCCGCCGGAGCCGCCTTCGGGCCCCATGTCGATAACCCAGTCGGAAGTCTTGACGACGTCCAGGTTGTGCTCGATGACGATCACGGTGTTGCCCTTGTCCACCAAGCCGTTGATGACGTTGAGCAGCTTGCGGATGTCCTCGAAGTGCAGACCGGTGGTCGGCTCGTCGAGGATGTACACGGTGCGGCCGGTGGACCGCTTCTGCAGCTCGGCGGCGAGCTTCACCCGCTGGGCCTCGCCACCGGAGAGGGTCGGAGCGCTCTGGCCGAGACGCACATAGCCGAGCCCGACGTCCACCAAGGTCTTGAGGTAGCGGTGGATCGAGGTGACCGGCTCGAAGAATTCGGCGGCCTCCTCGATGGACATGTCCAGCACCTCGGCGATGGTCTTGCCCTTGTAGTGCACCTCGAGGGTTTCCCGGTTGTAGCGGGCGCCGTGGCAGACCTCGCACGGAACGTAGACATCCGGCAGGAAGTTCATCTCGATCTTCAGCGTGCCGTCACCGGAGCAGGCTTCGCAGCGACCGCCCTTGACGTTGAACGAGAACCGGCCCGGCTGGTACCCGCGCACCTTGGCCTCGGTGGTGGCCGCGAACAACGTGCGGATCTTGTCGAAGACGCCGGTGTAGGTCGCCGGATTCGATCGCGGGGTACGGCCGATGGGCGACTGGTCCACCTGCACCAGCTTGTCCAGGTGGTCGAGCCCGTTGACCCGGGTGTGCCTGCCGGGCACCTGCCGCGCGCCGTTGAGCCGGTTCGCCAGCACCGTCGCGAGGATGTCGTTCACCAGAGTCGACTTGCCCGACCCGGAGACGCCCGTCACGGCGGTGAGCACCCCGAGCGGGAAGGCCACATCGATGCCCTTGAGGTTGTGCTCGCTGGCCCCGACGACGGTGAGTTGCCGCTTCTTGCTGACCGGACGGCGCACCAGCGGCACTTCGATCCGCTCCCGGCCCGACAGATACGCCCCGGTGAGCGAGTTGGGGTCGGTGAGCAGTTCTTCGTAGGGCCCGCTGTGCACCACGGTGCCGCCGTGCTCGCCGGCGAACGGGCCGATGTCGACCACCCAGTCCGAAGCACGGATGGTGTCCTCGTCGTGCTCGACCACGATCAACGTGTTGCCGAGATTGCGTAGCCGAGTGAGGGTTTCGATGAGCCTGCGATTGTCCCGCTGGTGCAGGCCGATGGACGGCTCGTCGAGCACGTAGAGCACGCCGACCAGGCCGGAGCCGATCTGGGTGGCGAGCCGGATCCGCTGCGCCTCGCCGCCGGAGAGCGTGGCGGCCGCGCGGGACAGTGTCAGGTACTCGAGGCCGACGTCCAACAGGAAGCCCAGCCGCGCCTGCACCTCCTTGAGCACCTGCCCGGCGATGGCGGCCTCGCGCTCGCCCAAGGTCAGCGAATTGAGGAACGCGGAGCACTCGCCGATGGACAGATCGCTGACGTCGGCGATGGACTTCTTGTCGCCGTTCGCGGCGATGGTGACGGCGAGGATCTCCGGGCGCAGCCGAGCGCCGTTGCACACCGGGCACGGTATGTCGCGCATGTACCCGTCGTAGTGCTCTTTCATCTGCTCGGACTCGGTGTTCTCCATGCGCCGCTGCAGGAACGGCATCACGCCCTCGAAGTCCGCGTAGTACGACCGCTTGCGCCCGTAGCGGTTGGTGTAGGACACGTGCACCTGGTCGGCGCTGCCTTCCAGCACCGCCTTGCGCGCCTTCGGCGGCAGATCCTGCCACGGGGTGTCCATGGAGAAACCGATCGCATCGGCGAGACCGGACAGCAGCCTGGTGAAGTACTCGGCGGTCTGGCCACGCGACCACGGCGCGATGGCGCCGTCGTTCAGGCTCAGCGCCGGATCGGGCACCACCAGTTCCGGGTCGACCTCCTTGCGGATGCCCAGGCCGGTGCAGTCCGGGCAGGCGCCGTAGGGCGAGTTGAACGAGAACGAACGCGGCTCGAGGTCCTCGATATCCAGTGGATGGCCGTTCGGGCAGGCGAGACGCTCGGAGAAGCGGCGCTCCCGGTCGTGCGCGTGCTCGTCGCGATCCACGAAGTCGAGCACCACGATGCCGTCGGCCAGCCGCAGCGCGGTCTCGATCGAATCGGTCAGGCGCTGCTTGGAATTCGGCTTCACCGCCAGCCGGTCGACCACGACCTCGACGTCGTGCTTCTCCTGCTTCTTCAGCTTCGGCGGATCGGTGAGCGGATACACCACGCCGTCGACCCGCACGCGGGAGTAACCCTGCGTGTTCAGCTGGTCGAACAGGTCGACGAACTCGCCCTTGCGGGTGCGCACGACCGGGGCAAGCACCTGGAAGCGGATGCCCTCCTCCATGGCCAGCACCTGGTCCACGATCTGCTGCGGCGTCTGCTTGGCGATCAGCTCGCCGCACACGGGGCAGTGCGGCGTGCCCGCCCGCGCGTACAGCAGCCGCAGGTAGTCGTAGACCTCGGTGATGGTGCCCACGGTCGAGCGTGGATTGCGGTTGGTCGACTTCTGGTCGATGGACACCGCGGGCGACAGACCTTCGATGAAGTCGACGTCGGGCTTGTCCATCTGGCCGAGGAACTGCCGCGCGTACGCCGAGAGCGACTCGACATAGCGCCGCTGCCCCTCCGCGAAGATCGTGTCGAAGGCCAGACTCGACTTACCGGAGCCGGACAGACCGGTGAACACGATGAGGCTGTCGCGGGGCAGGTCGAGATCGACACCTTTGAGGTTGTGCTCCCGAGCTCCGCGCACAGTGAGGCGTTCCGCCACAGGTCGTCCCTTCTCCTTCGTGTTCGACGTCCGGACATACCCCCGGCCGCCATGCTAGGCATGAGCACCGACAAGTTTCGCGGACCGCCCGTCACCTCGACGAATGGCGGGAACCCGGCGGCCGGACGTTACGTGATCGAGCCGGGAAACAGGCCAGGACGCCTCCGTAGCATCGCCCTCCCGGCATCCCTGGTCAACAGTGCGACTGCGCTCGCCATTCCCCCGGCCGCCCGCCGTCACGGTGCCGCGCCCGCACGTCCGGGGAATTCGCAGACCCGAGGGGCGGTGCGGGGCTACCGAGTCCGGCAGGGCTCGCCAGGGGTCGCCGCAGCGCACCTGGCGCTCATCACCCTGGTGGTGTGATGAAGAACATCGGCACGGGCCCCGGTACCGTCCGTCGAGTACGGGTTCCCGGCGTGCGCGCCAGTCCGCCGACTAGACTGACCTCGCTGTGCGCACCCCATCGGCCTCCTCGGCTCCTTCATGACGGACCTCACCCCGCACCTTCCGTCAACGGTGCTCGACACCCTGCGCGCCCTCGTGCGCACGGCCACCCGCCTGGTCGATGCCCGCTACGGCGCGCTCGGCGTCCGCGGACACGATCGCCAGCTGGCCGAATTCATCTTCCAGGGCATCGACGACACGACACCGATCCACATCGGCCGCTCCCCCGAGGGACAGGGCGTCCTGGGACTGCTGTTCCTACATCCGGAACCGATCCGGCTGGACGATCTGTCGAAGCATCCCGCCTCCGTGGGTTTTCCGACCCACCATCCTCCGATGGGCAGCTTTCTCGGCGTCCCGGTGCGGATCGGCGAGGAGATATTCGGCAATCTCTACCTCACCGAGAAGACGGGCGGGCAACCGTTCACCGACGACGACGAGGCCATCGTGCTGGCACTGGCCGCCGCGGCCGGTATCGCCATCGAGAACGCCAGGCTGTACGAGTCCGCGCGGACCAGGCAGGCCTGGATCGAGGCGACCCGCGACATCGCGACCGAGTTCCTCGCCGGCACTGCACCGGACCTGGTGCTCGCGCAGGTGGTCGCCCGCGCCCGCGCGCTGACCGGCTCGGAGCAGGCGCTGCTGGCCGTGGTCGCGCCGGCGACGCCGCCCGACGAGGCGACCGAACTCGTTGTCGCGCAATGGTTCGGCCCCGGAGCGGGCCCGCAGCGGGTACGTATCGCGGGCACCGCCACCGGCACGGCGTTCACCGAGCGCGCGCCGGTGCAGGTCGCCGATGCCGGGTCGGTCGATCTCGGCGCTCCGGTCGGCTCGGCGGGGCCCGCACTGGTGCTGCCGTTGCAGACCGCCGATCTCATGCTCGGCGTGCTGATCATCGTGCGTCCGCCCGGGTGTCCCCCGTACCCCGGCGAACTGGTCGAGCTGACCGCCGCGTTCACCGACCAGGCGGCGCTGGCCATGCAATTGGCCGAGACGCAGCGCAGGATGCGCGAACTGGACGTGCTCGCCGACCGCGACCGCATCGCCCGTGATCTGCACGACCACGTCGTCCAGCGGCTGTTCGCCGTCGGGCTCGGGCTGCGGGCCACCGCCGCGCGCACCGACGATCCGGAAGTGCGGCAACGACTTTCGACCGAGATGGACGGTTTGCAGGAGGTCGTGCAGGAGATCCGCACGTCGATCTTCGACCTGCACGGCGGCGACCCGCTGCGGCGGCGGCTCGAGGACGCGATCCGCCAGCAGACCGCCGACGGCGCGTTCCGCACGAGCGTGCGCTTCTCCGGACCGCTGTCGGTCGTGGGCGACGCCCTCGCCGATCACGCCGAAGCCGTGGTGCGCGAATCGGTCAGCAACGCGGTGCGCCATTCCGGTGGGAACAGACTGGCCGTCGAGATCACCGTCGACGACGAGCTGACCGTCCTCGTCGAGGACAACGGCACGGGCATGCCCGCGGACGTGACGCCGAGCGGACTGGCCAACCTCACGCAGCGCGCGAGCATGTCCGACGGCCGATGCACGGTGGGTCCGGCCGAGGGCGGCGGCACCAGAGTGCACTGGTCCGCGCCGCTGGCCTAGCGATCAGGCGGGTACCACGAGCGCCAGATCGCCGTCGTGCCGCCGGTACAGCAGCCCGCCGCGGCCGCTGCCCGGGTCGGTGCAGAACAGGAACGGTAATCCCTTGCGGCACAGATCCTTCGCCGCGTCAGCCGGATCGAGGCACGCGGCGGGATCCGCGTCGACGACGATCGGCGGGGCGCTCATGGCCACCTCCGGTGACCGGAGCGGCGGATGGGTCGCCCCTTGGCGGACGAGCCGCACGCCGGGCTCCGCCCAGTGCACCACCGCGTCCTCACCGGTCTCGGCGTCGGTGAACAGGTGGGCGCCGTAATCCATGGCGTCCAGGACCTCGACCGCTTCGGCGGGCGTGCAGGTGGACAAGGCACACCGCTTACGGCGGACGATCGGGCGCGGCTCGCCGGCCCGGGCAAGTGGAGGTCGGCCCGGATCGGGCCAGGTCCGCGCTTCTCCCCTGGCCAGCCGGGCCAACTGGCGGTCGAGGCGCTCGGCGGCGAAGGTCACCGCGAACCCGCGCGGCCCGGTGACCTGGACCCGGGTGACGACCTCCCGGTTGCGGACATCGACCTGCACCACCATCGGCTCGGCCGCGTCGGGCGGGGCGCTCATACGTACCCGGGCGGGCGCGTCGAGATGATGTCTGCGCAGGACGCGAACGATCGCTCGCACCGCCCGCGTGACGTCCATGGCGGGCACGTCACCGCGCGTGGTCACCGCCACTTCCGGTTCCGCGGCCGTCGTCCAGTGGTCCGATGCGTATCGCAGCCCCGGTGAAACCATCCGCAATGCCCCGCTTCCCAGATTCGATCCGTCCCCCTATGCCAGCACCGCATGGGTGTCGCGAACAGGGCCGAAAGTCCCATCGGCGAAAAGCGTTGACTCCGGCGCATTCCGGGCTCGTCGAAACCGACCGGGCCGAACGTCTCCGTCGCGCATCGCGGTCGCCCGAGCGACGCTCAGGCGGCGCCGAGCACCACGACGGAGTTGTTGCCGCCCATGCCGAGGGAGAGCTTCGCGGTGAGGCCGCCTTCGAACGGCGCCGGGCCGTCCAGCAGCCGCGGATGCGCGGGCGCGACGATCGGGGCCGCGGGCACGATGCCCCGGTCGTAGCCGAGCGCGGCCACCGCCACCTCGACGGCGGCCGCGGCCCCTTGGCAATGACCGGCCAGGGGCTTCACCGCGTAGATGTGCGGGCGGTCGGCGAACAAATGCTCGAGCAGATGGTGTTCGGCGACATCGCACTGGCGGGTTCCGGTGCCGTGCGCGTTGAAATAGCGCACGTCCCCGGCGGTGACGCCCGCGTCGGCGAGCGCGCGGCGGGTGCAGTCGAGGATGTGCTCGTGCGTCGGGTCGACCGAGACGACGTGGTAGCCGTCGTTGGACATGGCTCCGCCGAGTACCGCGGCATACGGCCGATCGGCCGAACGGGTCAGGACGAACGCGACCGAGGCCTCCCCCATGCTGAACCCGCGGCTGCCCTGCTGGAAGGGCCGGCACGCGTCCAGCGGTTCGGCGTCGGTGATCGCGGCGCCGAGCCGGACGAAACTCTCCACCATGTCCGGGGTGGCCGACAGGTCGGTCGCCACGAAGAGCACGTCGTCGGCCATGCCCGCGTCCAGCCAGAGTTTCGCGGTGATCAGCGCGACGTTGGCGGAGCTGCACGCGGCGAAGACGTTCATGGCCGGACCGTGGAAACCGAACTCCTGCGTCAGCATCGAGACCGGCGTGGACGGCAGCAGCCGCAGGTAGTCCCTGGACCGGCGATCGCCCCCGTCGACGAGGTAGAAATCGCGCCAGTTCACCACGTCGCCGAGCACGATGGCGTGCAGCAGCCCGACGATGCGGCCGGGCCGCCAGCCGCGGTCGCGCGCGTCCGCGACGGCCTCCCGCGCGGCCTCGTGCACGGCGCGTCCGTAGCGGCTGGGGCTCACCTCGGGGTCCCCGCCGTCGGGGACCAGCGCGACCCACGCGTCCTCGTCGCGCCCGGGGCCGTAGCCGCGTTGCAGCGATGCCGCCGACTTGCCGCTGAGCAAGCCTTCCCACAATCGCTCACGTCCCCACCCGTACCCGGTGATCGCGCCGATCCCGGCGATGGTCATATGATCTCGGTGCCCCGGATCGAATCGGAACCGCGTGGCGGTGTTCGGGTCGGTGCCCGGCATGTATCGCTCCTTCACCGGCTCCCCGGGCCGACCGAGCGGTCTGCCCCACCTCGACGCAGGAACCGGGTTCAGTAATGATCGCCGGATCTGACCCGAGAACGTGCCAGTACTGTGATCGAAGCAATACCGTCGACGATGTGATCTTGTACACGTCGATACAAGAATAATCCCGTGTTCCAATGGCCATAATGGGGTCGATGATCGGGGGTTCGAGTGGGTGACGACAAGCTTGCCGCCGCGGTCGACGCCGCCGAACAGCTGGCCGCGCGTTACCGCTCCCTGGTCGAACACACCCCGGACGGGATCTGCGTGCACGAGCGCGGCGTGGTGGTCTACGTCAACCCCGCGACCGTCCGCCTGCTCGCCGCCGAGAACGCCGAGGAGGTCGTCGGCCGTCCGCTGACCGACTTCGTCCACCCCGCTTCCGTCCCCTCGATGCTCGATCGGATCAGCACCCTCACCACCGCGGGCGCGGCCTCGGCGCCCACCGAGATGACGCTGATGCGGGTGGACGGCGGCACGGTCCCCGTTGAGACGGTGTCGGTGCTGACCGCCTGGCACGACCGCCTCGCCTACCAGGTGGTCATCCACGACCTCACCGCCCAGCGCCACGCCGAAGCCGCGCAGCGCAAGGCCGAGCACTACTTCACCACGGTCGTCTCCCAGTTGGAGGAGGGCGTGGTGGTGATCGATCCGGAAGGCCGGATCGAGTCGATGAATCCGGCAGCCAAGCGCATCTTCGGCACCGAAGGGCCCGACGGGCACGTGATCGGCCGCACCATCCAGTCGCTGCCGCTGGTGCTGCTGGACGCGAACGCCCAGCCGCTGCCGCCGAGCCGCCATCCGGTGGCGCGCACCCTGGCCACGGGCGAGACCATCACCGGCTACGTCTTCGGGGTCGACCGGGTGGACGGTCAGCGCCGCTGGTTGTCGGGCAGCAGCCGCCTGCTCAATCCCGGCGACCCGCGCTCGTCGGCGGTGTCCTCCTTCGCCGACATCACCGAATTCCGCGCCAGCAGAAGGCAGCTGGAGTACCAGGCCACGCACGACTCGCTCACCGGGCTGGCCAACCGTTCGCTGATCCTGTCCCAGCTGGCCGCCGCGCTGGCCAGTACCGATGAACTGTTGCCGGTGTCCACCGTGCTGTTCATCGACCTGGACGGGTTCAAGGCGATCAACGACACGCTCGGGCACGCCATCGGCGACACCGTGCTGCAGATCGTGGCCCAGCGTTTGCAGCGCGCGCTGCGCGGTGACGACATCGTCGGCAGGCTGGGCGGCGACGAGTTCCTGGTGCTGTTGTCCGGCCGCACCCGGCGCGTCGACATCGAAGCGCTGGTGAACAGACTGCGCTGCACCATGGCCGAGCCGATCATCGCGCGCGGGCACCGGATCGAGGTCAACGCCTCGATCGGCGTCACCGAACTGCGTGCGGGCGACCGGCGCAGCCCGGAGGCCGTGCTGCACGACGCGGACCTGGCGATGTACCGGGCGAAGCCGCCCGGTCACCGAGAAGGGGCCGTCACCAAGGGCCGCAGGCCCAACAGCACCCACGCGTCCTGACCGCCCCATGATCGTCGAACACGCCCTGCTGCCGGTTCGCCCCGAGCGCGCCGCCGAGTTCGAGGCCGCCTTCGCCGCGGCGCGGCCGATCATCGCGAGCATGCCCGGCTTCCGGTCGCTGTCGCTGGCGCGCGGCGTCGAGTCGCCGGGCAGTTATCTGCTCCGGGTGGAATGGGACCATCTCGACGATCACGTCACCGGATTCCGCGGCTCTCCGGAATATCAGCGCTGGAAGGACTTGTTGCACCACTTCTACGACCCGTTCCCGGTGGTCGAGCACTTCACGCCGGTGCCCCTGACCGCGGCCGAAGACGCCTGCGTCGCGTCGCCCTCGACCAGACCTGCGGTTACGGCGCGGCCTGGGCAACCCCAGTAGAATCGACAACTCTGCTTTCCGAGCGTTCACCTACCCCGCCGGGTAGTGTGCTCGCGGCTCTTCGCGGTGACAAGGAGTTCAGTTTGCCCGACCTCACTCAGGACCGTGCCGCCCACGACGGCGCACCCGAGCGGACCCGCGAGACCGATCAGGAGCAGGCGTACCTGTCGGTTCTGTACGAGCGGCTGGACGAGATGCGCGCCTACGCGCGCAACCGGTTGCGCACCGTGCTGCTGGAGACCGGCGGCACCCCGCAGGCTCGCAGCGAACGGGAGTCCTTCAGCCAGCTGTACTCCGAGGACCTGGCGAAATACGACGCCGCGGAGCACGGCCTGTGTTTCGGCCGCATCGATCTCGACGGCGCGCAGGAGGCGTACCGCTACATCGGCAGGATCGGCATCCTGGACGAGAAGGACGACTACGAGAGCCTGCTGCTGGACTGGCGCGCCCCGCTGGCGCGGCCGTTCTACCTGGCCACCACCGCAGCGCCGGACGGCGTGACCCGGCGCAGGCACATCCGCTCGCGCAACCGCAAGGTCACGGCGATCAACGACGAGTACCTCGATCTCGAGGCCGCCCGCCGGGCCGGCGCCACCGACACCGACGGCGGTGTGGGCAGCGAGAGCGCGCTGCTGTCGGCGCTCAACGCCGCCCGCACCGGCCACATGAACGACATCGTCGAGACCATCCAGCACGAGCAGGACGCGATCATCCGGTCCGAGCACAAGAGCGTGCTCGTCGTGCAGGGCGGGCCGGGCACCGGCAAGACCGCCGTCGCACTGCACCGCGCCGCCTACCTGCTCTACACCTACCGCCAGCAGCTGGCCAAGAGCGGCGTGCTGATCATCGGCCCGAACGCCACCTTCCTGGACTACATCGGGCAGGTGCTGCCGTCGCTCGGCGAGACGGGCGTACTGCTGTCGACCATCGGCGATCTGTACCCGGGCGTGCGGGCGGCCCGTGAGGACTCGCTGCGCGCGGGCGAGATCAAGGGGTCGCTGGCGATACTCGAGGTGCTCAAGCAGGCGGTGCGCGACCGCCAAGAGGTGCCCGCCGAACCGATCCGGCTGAGCTTCGACGGATATCCGGTCACGCTGGACCGCAAGATCGCCACCAAGGCGCGCGGCCGCGCCCGCTCTTCCCGCAGGCCGCACAATCTGGCCCGGCCGATCTTCGCGAGCTCGGTGGTCGACGCGCTGACCGACCAGCTCGCCCGGACGATGGGCGCTGACCTCTCCGGCGGGCCCAGTCTGCTCAGCTCCGCCGACCTCACCGAGATCCGCGACGAGATGCGCGCCGACCCGCAGATCCAGGCCGCGATCGCCGAGCTGTGGCCGATCCTGTCTCCGCAGGAGGTCCTGGCCGACCTGCTCGCCGACCCGAAGCGGCTGGACCGGGTCGCGAGTTCGCTGGACCCGGCCGACCGCGCCGAACTGCTGCGGCCGGACAACGGCCAGTTCAGCGCCGCCGACGCGCCGCTGCTGGACGAACTGGCCGAACTGCTCGGCGTAGACGACACCGAGGAACGCGAACGCGCCCGCCGGCGGTGGCGCGCCCGGATCGCCGAAGCGCAGGACGCGTTGGACATCCTCACCGGCTCCGCGCCCCAGGACCTCGAGGACGACCTCGACCCGGAGATCCTGATGGCCTACGACCTGATCGACGCGAGCCAGCTTGCCGAGCGCCAGGACGTGCGCGCCCGCCAGACCACCGCGGAGCGCGCCGCGGGCGATCGCACGTGGACCTACGGCCACGTCATCGTGGACGAGGCGCAGGAACTGTCGGAGATGGCGTGGCGCATGGTGATGCGGCGCATTCCCAACCGATGGGTCACCGTGGTCGGCGACGTCGCCCAGACCGGCGACCCGGCGGGTACGTCGTCGTGGCAGCGAATGCTCGAACCGTATGTCGCGTCTCGGTGGAAGCTGACCGAACTCACCGTCAACTACCGCACCCCGGCGGAGATCATGGATGTCGCGGCCGATGTCCTCGCGGCCATCGATCCGACGGCGTCCGCACCGCGCTCGGTCCGCGAAACCGGCGTCGTACCGCAGGCATACCGGGTCACGCCCGGTGACGTGCACGCGGAGGTCGCCCGGCTCGTCGCCACCGAGACCGGGCCGGGCACCACGGCGGTCATCGCCCCGCACGCGCTGGTGGCGCGGCTGGCCGACCTCGCCGAGGATTCGGTGCGGGTGCTGACCGTGCACGAGGTGAAGGGTTTGGAGTTCGACGCGGTCTACTTGGTGGAGCCACAAGGCATCCTCGACGAGTCGCCGCGCGGGCTCAACGACCTGTACGTCGCGGTGACCCGCGCCACCCAGCGGCTCGGCGTCGTGCACAGCACGGATCTGCCCGGCGTGCTCGACCGGCTGCGCTGACGCCCTCGGCGCCCGAGAACGACGAAAGGCTCCGTGCCGCATCGCGATTCGCGAGGGCGACGGAGCCTTTCGGCTGTCGAGAGACTCAGCGCACGGTGTGCACGATCAGCACGTCCGAGCGGGATTTGCGCGCCACGTCGGAGGGCACCGAACCGAGCAGCCGTCCGGCCAGGGTGTTCAGCCCCCGGTTGCCGACGACCAGCAAGTCGGCGTCGACTTCCTTCATCAGCGCCAGCAGCGACTCCACCGGCTCGCCGACGATGGCGCGCTCGACGATGTCGGCCGCCCCCGCGGCGATCGCCTTGTCCCGGGCGATACGCAGGATCTCGTTGGTCGGGGCGGAGCCACGCACCTGGTACGCCTCCTCCTTGAGCACGTCGGCGGCGGCGGCCACGTCGCGGTCATCGGTGGGGTAGTACGCGCAGGCCACGACCAGAGTCGCGCCGGACACGCCGGCCAGGGCGCCGGCCTTCTCGACGGCGACATACGACGAGTCCGAGCCATCGGTACCGACGACAATGGTCCGGTAGGCGGTCATTCTCTCCTCCAACTATGCGGTGGGTCGGGTGCTGCGCGCGGGTTCGTCCCGGCTTCCCGGAGCGTCGGCGCGGCGACTGGGCTCGACCATAGCGGCAAATGGTACGGAAATTTCAGAAATCGCAAGACATCACACTCGAGGTGTTCCACCATTCCCGCCGGGTATTCGCCAGGGAATGCCGGAAAGACCAGACCAACCAGCGCAGACCCAATTCCCGAGACCTTCCCCTGTGAGGTGCCACAACCGTATCGAACCATGATGCGACCGTGGGATATTCATCACAGAGCCAGCTCCGTCACACGGAGATCGGCCCGCCCCGCCGCGTGAATCACGCTCCCGGGACGGGCCGATCGAGTTGGTCCACCGCGCGGCTACGGCCACTGCCGATAGTTCGCCCAGAATATGCCGAGAATCGCTCCGATGATGTCCATGTCTTCCTCTTCCTCTTGTAAAAAGGACGCGCAATATTAGCGCGCGGAGCGGACTGCGCGGGCGAGACTAGAGATCGAAAAGCGGCCCGGTGACGGTCAATCCGAGTTCGTCGACGTGCGCGAAGAACGCGAACAGCATCAGTGCGGCGCCCGCGAGAGCGAGGTCCTTGGCGAACTGGGTCGTCTCGGCCTGCTTGATCTGCGGGTCGGTCTCCTGCCAGAACCGGTGCATCACGACAGCGGTCGGCAGCAACGCGATCACGAGCAGCAGCGAGCCGAGATCGGCCCAGATACCCAGCAGCACGCTGAGACCGCCGAGGCCGAAGAGGACGCCCGAGCCGAGCACCGCGGCCTTCGCCATCGGAACGCCTTTGCTTCGCGCGTACCCCGCCATCGCCTCGGTCTGGGTGAAATGCCCGACAGTGGAAGTCAGGAACAACACCGCGAACAGCACTCGTCCGATCAACACCACGACATCCATGTCCAGCTCCTAGTCGACTCTCCGGCAACTAAGCTCGCATCGGCATGACCTTGGCCGTGACCTCGTTGCGCAAACGCAGCGAATTCTTGGCGTACTCCAGAGGGGCCATACCCACTTCCGCGGTGAACTCACGTGAGAAGTGGGCCTGGTCGAAATAACCCAGGTCCGCGGCCAACGCGGCGAGGTCTTCGGTGCGGCCCTTGGCAAGCAGATCGGCGCCGTCCTGCAACCGATAGCGCCGCAGGACCCATTTCGGTCCCGCACCTACGTACCGGCGGAACATGCGCTGCAATGTCCGGACGGGCACATCGAATCTCTCGGTGACCTGATCGACCCTGGTCAGCTCTTGATCACCGGCCATCGCGTCGACGATGCGCAGCACCAATCGGTACGTCGGGTCCTCGACGGCGGGATGGTCGGCAAGGTACTCCTCGACAACGCACCGGCGCCGCTCGACGGTCGGCGCGTCGAGCACCCGCTCGGTCAAGCCCGCGGTATCGGGCAGCACGTCGGCGATGGGCACGGCGCGATCGCGCAACGAGCCGACATCGAGTCCGGTGAACGCGCCGAACCCGCCCGCGCGGAAGCGGATACCGAAGGTTTCCCCTACCCCGCTGAGTTCACGGATGAACTTCGTGGTAGTCACGCCGGTGACAAATCCACCGGTGCGCGTCTCGGACCGTTCGAAGGTGACGTTCACACTCGGATAGGACAGCACCTCCGCCCGGTACGGAGGCCGGCCACGCAGATCCCAGCGCACCGCCCAATACCACTCGACGTAGCGACCCACCGGTGGGCTCGGCGGCAAGCGGACCAGCGAGCGATGCTTCGCCTGCTCGTGCGGATGCAGAATCCCCTTGGTGTCGGTGGGCGCCAGCGGATGGCGGGCAACCGGCGGCTCGGCGGCGGGCGGTTCGGCGCTACGCGGCATGGTGTCGCGTTCTTACAAGACCCGACGACCAGCACCGGCGAGAGTTGTGGTCATGACGAACACAGTGAATCCCATCGCCGACGGCTACCACTCGATCACTTGTTTTCTCGCGGTCGGTGACGGCAACAAAGCCATCGAGTTCTATCGCGCCGTCTTCGGAGCCGAGGTGCTCAGTCGCAACGACCTGCCCGACGGGCAGCCCGCGCACGCCGAACTGAGGATCGGCGACTCGACCCTGCAGATGGGGATGCCGATCCCGGACAACGGCGTGCTCGCCCCGAACGGCGAATGGGTGCACACCTCGATCGTGCACTACTGCCCGGATGTCGACGCGGTGGTGCGGCGGGCCGTCGAACACGGCGCCCGCAGCGTCGAGGAGCCGCAAACCTTCGTGACCGGCGACCGGTTCGGCGTGGTCATCGACCCCTTCGGCCACCGCTGGGCGGTGCTCACCAAGGTCGAGGACGTCTCGCGCGAAGAGGCCGAACGCCGGGTGAACGAATGGATGGCCACGCAGGCCTGACGGCACGGCTGCCTCCGCGGCTGTTCGGCGAACGGCTCGCGGAGGCAGCGCCGCTGCGGCGCGGCTCAACTCAATCCGGCGGCGTCCATGCCGCGCAATTCCTTCTTCAGATCCGCGATCTCGTCGCGTAACCGCCCGGCGAGCTCGAACTGCAACTCCCGGGCCGCGTTCATCATCTGTGCGGTGAGTTCCTTCACGAGATCGGCCAGTTCGGCGCGCGGCATCGACTTGACGTCGCGGCCTTCGTACACCCCCGCGCTCACCGCGCGGCCCGGCTCGCCTTGCGCACGCCTGCCACGGCTGGCATTGCGTCCGGAGCCGCCGACCTCCACCTCGTCGGCCTCCCGATACACCTGGTCGAGGATGTCGGCGATCTTCTTGCGCAGAGGCTTGGGATCGATGCCCATTTCCTCGTTGTAGGCGACCTGCTTCGCGCGACGGCGCTCGGTCTCGTCGATGGCGTACTGCATCGAATCGGTGATCTTGTCCGCGTACATGTGCACTTCACCGGAGACGTTGCGCGCCGCGCGGCCGATCGTCTGGATCAGTGCGGTGGTGCTGCGCAGGAATCCCTCCTTGTCCGCGTCGAGGATCGCCACCAGCGACACCTCGGGCAGGTCGAGACCCTCGCGCAGCAGGTTGATGCCCACCAGTACGTCGTATTCGCCGAGCCGCAGCTGCCGCAACAACTCGACGCGGCGCAGCGTGTCGATCTCGGAGTGCAGGTAGCGCACCCTGACCCCCAGCCCGAGCAAGTAGTCGGTGAGGTCCTCGGCCATCTTCTTCGTGAGCGTGGTGACCAGAACGCGCTCGTCGCGCTCGGTGCGCTGCCTGATCTCGTGGATCAGATCGTCGATCTGCCCCTTCGTCGGCTTCACCACGACCTTGGGATCGACCAAGCCGGTCGGCCGGATGACCTGCTCGACCACTTCACCGCCGGTCTGCCCCAGCTCGTACGGACCCGGAGTGGCCGACAGGTAGACCGTCTGCCCGATGCGATCGGCGAACTCCTCCCAGGTCAGCGGCCGGTTGTCCACCGCGGACGGCAACCGGAAGCCGTATTCCACCAGGTTGCGCTTGCGGGACATGTCGCCCTCGTACATACCGCCGATCTGGGGAACGGTGTTGTGCGACTCGTCGATGACGAGCAGGAAGTCCTCCGGGAAGTAGTCCAGCAGCGTCGCAGGCGCCGAACCGGCCGGACGGCCGTCGATGTGGCGCGAGTAGTTCTCGATGCCGGAGCAGAACCCGACCTGGCGGATCATCTCCAAGTCGTACTGGGTGCGCATGCGCAGCCGCTGCGCCTCGAGCAATTTCCCCTGGCGTTCCAGCTCGGCGAGCCGCTGCTCCAGCTCGGCCTCGATATCGCGCACCGCGCGCTCCATCCGCTCCGGCCCCGCCACGTAGTGGGTGGCGGGGAAGATCCGCAGCATGTCCACCTGGCGGACCACGTCGCCGGTGAGCGGGTGCAGGTAGTACAGCGCCTCGATCTCGTCGCCGAAGAACTCGATACGGACGGCGAGTTCCTCATAGGACGGAATGATCTCCACGGTGTCGCCGCGCACCCGGAACGAGCCGCGGGTGAACGCCATGTCGTTGCGGGTGTACTGCACGTCCACCAGCAGCCGCAGCAGCGCGTCCCGATCGAGCTCGGTGCCGACCTGCAACTGCACCGACCGGTCGAGATACGACTGCGGCGTGCCGAGACCGTAGATGCACGACACGGAGGCGACCACCACCACGTCGCGCCGGGACAGCAGGCTGGAGGTCGCCGAATGGCGCAGCCGCTCGACATCGTCGTTGATCGAGCTGTCCTTCTCGATGTAGGTGTCGGTCTGCGCGATGTACGCCTCGGGTTGGTAGTAGTCGTAGTAGGAGACGAAGTACTCCACGGCGTTGTTCGGCAGCATCTCGCGCAGCTCGTTGGCCAGCTGGGCGGCGAGCGTCTTGTTCGGCGCCATCACCAGCGTCGGCCGCTGCAACCGCTCGATCAGCCAGGCCGTGGTGGCCGACTTTCCCGTACCGGTGGCGCCGAGCAGTACCACGTCGCGCTCTCCCGCTCTGATCCTGCGCTCGAGCTCGGCGATCGCGGCGGGCTGGTCGCCCGCGGGCTGGTGATCACTGACCACCTCGAACCGGCCGCCGACACGCTGGATCTCGCCGACCGGGCGGAACTCCGAGTGCGCCAGCGGTTGCTCGGCGGCCCTGTCCTCGTAGCCCTCCGCCGGGATCTCGGTTGCGAATGCCATGCCCACCAGCGTAGGCCCACTCACCGACAGATTCCCGGGGCGGCGGGCGGCCACGAATCGACGAACTGCTCGCCGGACCGGTCGGCGCGGCAACAAACGCATCGGGCCTCCGAGCCGGCCACGGCGACGCCGAAGCGGCAGGCCGCGCACGAGCACCGCGTCGAGGACCGGCTGGCCGGCCACGGCGTCACGCTCACCTGATGTAGCTCGCGGATTACTGCGTCCGACTCGACGGGCCGGGGGCGACGGTAGATTCTTGAGGCATGACGCAGGCACCTATCGTGGACGTGCACCGGCCCAAAGTCGAGTACTTCAACATCGCGGACCTGACGAACACGGATCCGAAGGGATTCGTACGCCCGGTCGAGAAGTACCGCGTCGAGCCGTGGGGCCTGTACATGGCGCGTACCTCGGACCATTCGCAGTTCCATTACATCGAGTCCTGGCTGCTGCCGAAGCTGCACCTGCGCGCGACCATCTTCCACTATCTCCCCGCCCACCGGCGCGACCAGGACTACTACCTCGACGTCGGTGACTTCAGGGTGGTCGCCCCGAAGAAGTGGATGGCCGTCGACCACTACCTCGACATCATCGTGCGCTCGTCCCGCGACACCCAGTTGCTGGACGTCGACGAACTGCTGGCCGCACACACCGCGGGACTGATCTCCCTCGCCGACGCCGAGGCGGCCGTGCAACACGCGACCGCCGCCATCGACGGCATCGCCGCCAACGGCCACACCTTCGAAGGCTGGTTGGAGACGATGGACATCACCCTCACCTGGCTGTAGCGCCAGTCGCCCGGATGCCGTAGCCCACACACGCGGAGGCGGTCCAGTCATGGGCGATCGCGTTCCAGCACCGTCCGGGTCCTCGAAGTACCGTGCGAACTGATTCTCCACGCGCGGAACCGGCCCCGGGCAACACCCCGAACGAGCGGGCCGAGAGCTGTCTCGGTACAGCGCGAGCGGATCGCGGTCGAGCCGCACGGACTCCGACGAAGGCCGAGAACGGCCGGGGGTGAACTCGACCGTCGCCGGAGTGCTAGCCCGCCGACGTCTCCCGCCAGGCCAGAGCCCGGGGATAGGCGGCGTCGAACCACGGTTCCTTGACGTCGAGGTAGGCCGCGGTCGCCTCCGCACCGGTCAGCCCCGCCGCCTTGGCCTCGCCCTCGCGCTTCAGGGCGAGATACTCCGCGCGCGCACCGGCGTCGGCGCGCAGCCAGTCCCGCAGCAGCAGCGCGTACTGCTGACCGGGCAAGCCTTCGACCCGCACGTGCACGTTGGCCAACCGGCCGGGATCGGCATTCTGATGAAAACGCTTGGTCCACAGGCCGGTATCGATGCCGGCCGGGTCCCCCGGTGTCGGCTTGGGGTTGTCCTGGGTGACCTCCGGCCGAACCGGGAAGCCGGCGGCGCCGAGCGCGTCACGCAGGCCGTCGGCGGCGGCCAGGTCGGTGACCGTGATCTGCAGATCGATCACGTCCTTGGCGGGCAGTCCCGGCACCGAGGTGGAGCCGATGTGGTCGATGCGGGAGGCCGCGCTGCCGCAGGCGACCCACAATCGCGCGATCAGCCGCTGCGCCTGGGCCGGCCACTCCGGATCGGCGGGCACGAGCCGGATGTCGCCGCGGCGCGCGGACACACCGGCACGCAGGTTGCGCTCGAACGGCACCAAACGCTCGGCCCACAGGCGGCGAAGCTCGACCTCGACCGCCCCGGGTGCGCCACTGTTATCCAGCAACACATCGGCAACGGCTCGGCGCTGTTCGTCGGTGGCCTGCGCCGAAATGCGCGCGCGGGCATCGGCTTCGCTGACGCCGCGGAATTCCACCAAACGGCGGATACGTGTTTCGGCATCCACGTCGACGATCAGCACGAGATGCATCAACGGCGCGAGTCCGTTTTCCACAAGCAGCGGAATATCCTGCACGACAATGGCATCCGGAGCCGCGGCCGCGATCAATTCTGCGGTGCGCTTTCCGACGAGCGGGTGGGTGATCGCATTCAATTTCGCGCGCGCCGCGTCGTCCCCGAAGGCCCGCGCCGCCAGGGCCGGCCGGTCGAGGCTGCCGTCCGCGGCGAGGATGCCTGCGCCGAACGCTTCCACCAGGGCGGCCAATCCCTCGGTGCCCGGCTCGACGACCTCCCTGGCGATGAGATCGGAATCGATGACCACGGCGCCGAGGTCGGCGAGCACCCGGGCGACCGTCGACTTCCCCGCTCCCATGCCTCCGGTGAGGCCGATTCGTAACATTCGACCAGTCTCCCATCCGGACGCGGCGCGAGCGTTCGCCGCCCCGATCACGGTCGGCGACACTCGGCCGATCGGCGGTCGACCGCGCTCGACATGCGATCTCCCGCCGAATCACGAGCAATCCGCTCGATTACCCGAAGCACGCGCGCGTGCCACCACCTGCGGCACCATTTGCCCGATCCGTGACTGCGCCGAGACCGATTCGCAACAATTCCGGATGTTTACGGCTCGGCGGTGACACCTTTCCGACACGCCGAGGCAATTACTCGGGCAAAATACGCTGCCGAGCAGTTTCGTTCCGCTAATCTTCGCCGTGGCGATCCAGGCCGACACCAGCGATGCAAAGGAATACCATTGGGCACCAGAATCAACCAGACGGGTCGCCACCGTTTGGGCATGGCGGGGCGAGTGCACTGCATTCAGATTCCCGCTGTCGCGGCGGCGCTCGCCGAGCACCGTCGCTCTTGGTTCACCGCGTTCATCAGTCCCGCGCGGCACAGTTTCGCTGCCATGCGGAACCGTCCGGCCGCACCCGCGGTCCGGTGGGTACCTGCTACCGCAAGCTGAACCCGAGTTCGAAGTGGCCCAGCCTCTCGCCAAGGCTGGGCCACTCTTTTGTGCGCCGAACGCGGCGCGGTGCGCGGCGGCGCAATCCGTGCGACTCACGGTCCGACCCTCGGCCGACCTGGTGTTCGCAGGAGTGAATGTAAGTACAGATGCAAGAACATTCACCCGGGACAGTCGGAATCCGCGGCCGGTATACCGCGTCTGGACCGAATTCATCGGCGGCATCTCATAAAACAGCATGTGCACTCGCCTTACGGAACTCGCGAAGGGTCCGGTGTTCAGGCCGCCCAGCGGATATTTCTCAGGATTCTCCTGCATTTTTCGGCTTCCTGCGGCGCAAGCCAAGTGAAAGAGCCATCGGCCTATCGGGCGCATTGATCCCGGAGGAATGTCGAGGAAGGCAGCCGGAAGCTCATCGTCCGACCCGAGCCGAAACGAGTGACGGCGAAGCCGACGGTGCGACGGGACGCCGAGATTCCGAATTCATAGGCGGCCGAGACATTACAAGTTTTCGAATTCGATGTTCTGCCAGCAATCTTTCGTCTTCGAGACCTTCGTCGCGGAACCCGGTGCCACGCTCTCCCGCGCGGTGCCCGCCACTCGCTGAGCCGACCCGCCTACAGGCCGAGAGACCGGACCAGGTCACGCATCTCGGCGCGGAAGAGTTTCGCCGGGTCTCGGGATTGCGGGCGCAGGTGGCCGTACACCTCGAGCGCGATCAATCCGTGCATCCTGCCCCACATGCGCAGAGCCAGAGCCAGCGCGTCCGGAGGCAGCTCCGGGAAGTCGGAACGGACGTGCTCCGCCAAGGCCGCGTCGAAATCCGACCACGCGCAGTCCCCGGCAGTCTGCGTGGCCGCGGCCCGTGGCCATGCGGCACTCGCCAGACCGACCAGCCCGGTGCAGGCACGCAATTCGGCCGCTGCGGCGGGACCACCCGGCGGCGGCCTGTAACCGGGCACCGGGTCACCATAGATGAGCCGGAATTCGGCGGGCCGCTCAACGGCCCAAGCGCGCACGCCCTCGGCCCAGGCCATGATGCGCCCGGCCGGATCTTCGACCGGTACGGCGTCGCGTGCGGCTTCGAGGCGGTCGACCAAGGCGGTGTAGACGTCGGAGATGAGCGTGGAGATCAGGTCGTCGCGGGTGGCGTAGTAGCCGTATATCGCACCCGCCGTCATCCCCATCTCGCGGGCGATGGCACGCAACGAGATCGCGTCCGGACCTCCCTCCATGAGCAGCCGCATCGCGATCGCGGTGATCTCCTCCAGCGTCTGCGCGCGCAGGCGCTCCCGGCGACTTCTGACGACCTCGGCCACGGTTGACACTCTACAGCGTTTGGCTACTATCAGCTGTGCCGCTACTGAACGGCGTGTAGTAAATGAACGTTGTTAAGGAGTAATGGTGGATATCGGAGTTTTCGGGGCTACCGGCGTCATCGGTTCGCGGGTCGTCGCCGAAGCCCTACAGCGCGGGCACCGGGTCACCGCCTTCACCCGCAACGCGGCCCGGTTCCCCGCTCGGCACGGGGACGAGACGTGGGCGGTGGCCGACTGGCTGAACGCCGAGAGCGTGGCGGCGGCGATCGCAGGCCTCGACGTGGTCGTGAGCGCGGTGAACGCGGGGCACGGCATCGCCGACACCATCGCCAACGCGCACGATTTCGTGGTTGGCGCGCGAGCGATGGTCGCCGCGCTGGATCGGCAGCCGCGCGTCCGGCTGATCGCGGTGGGCGGAGCGGGCAGCCTGGAGGTGGCGCCCGGCGTACAACTGCTCGACATCGGGGACGAGTTCATTCGCAATCTCACCGAAGTGCTCGACGTCCCGGCGGAGTATGTCGAGGTGGTGCGTGCGCTGCGCGACGCGTTGAACATCTACCGGCTGTCCAACCGCAATTGGACCTATTTGAGCCCCTCCTCGGGGCGGATCAATCCCGGCGAGCGCACCGGCCGCTTCCGGATCGGCGGCGATCAGCTGCTCGTCGGCGGCGCGGATCTCTCCGCCGAAGACGTAGCGGTCGCGCTCCTCGACGAAGCCGAGCAACCCCGCTTCATCCAACGCCGGTTCACCGTCGGCTACTGAGCGCGTACGAATCCACGGACCCCGTTTGTGTCGGACCCCTCCGGCACAATGAACATCGTCGGACGTCGAACGAGTTGCCGCCCAATGTAATCCGCAACCCGACCGAGGAGAGTCCATGCCTCAAGTCCACGCTTCGACGCCCGACCCACGTGACCCGGCGACCATCGACATCGATCGCGCGATCGAGTTGGCGGTCGAGATCGAGCGGCACCGGTATCTGCTGCACCGCGCGGTGGAGGACTACCGGTTGCGGGTCAGGCGGCGGTTCGAGCATTTGGACCCGCCGGAGCTGGAACTGCGCCTGCGTCAAGCGGAGCAGTTCATCGAGGCGCTGATGATCGACCCGATCAGGCACGGTGCGCTGGACTTGGTCGCCTACCGGGCAATTCGGGACGGTGCACCGGTCGTGTTCGATGCCGAGCGCCGGACGTATGTCCTGCGTCGGCACGGGCAGGCTCCATTGCCTATCCGCCCTGGCTTGCCGGAGCATCGGCTGGGTGTGATCGCCCGGCTGGCGGGGATCGGCCTGCGTCTGGAGGAGATCCAGGTGGTGGCGCTCACGACGGCGCAGACAGTCGCTCCGCACGAAGCGGCCGAGCGACCCGAGGAGGTGCCCGAGGTGCAGCGCGGAACGACGAAGCCTTCACGGGGGA
Organism: Nocardia sputi; assembly: GCF_023501985.1. Lineage (NCBI taxonomy): Bacteria > Bacillati > Actinomycetota > Actinomycetes > Mycobacteriales > Nocardiaceae > Nocardia > Nocardia sputi. The sequence continues at coordinate 95,476 of NZ_JAMFLC010000019.1, forward strand.
TTCGCAGGCCGCATCGCCGAAAGCGCCCTGCGGGGCGTTGATCAGAACCACAAACGACTGCACCCCAACCGGAAACCGGTTGGGGTGCAGTCGCGAATCAGCTCAGCAGATGCCGATCAGGCGTTGCCGGACAGCTTCTCACGCAGAGCCGCCAGTTGAGCGTCGCTGGCCAGCGAACCGCCGGCGGGCTCGGCCTGGCTGGCGGAGGACTGCGAACCGCTCTCGGAGGAGTAGTTCGACGCGCCGCCGCCGTTCGCGGCCTCGGCCGCGGCGTCGGCCGCCATCTTCTCCATCTGCGCGGTGTGCATCTTGTGGCGACGCTCCGCCTCGGCGTAGCGGCCTTCCCACTCCTCGCGCTGCTTGTCGAAGCCCTCGAGCCACTCGTTGGTGTCGGGGTCGAAGCCCTCGGGGAAGATGTAGTTGCCCTGCTCGTCGTAGCTGTCGGCCATGCCGTACTTCGACGGGTCGAACTCGGCGTGGTAGTCCTCGTTGGCCTGCTTGAGGCTCAGCGAGATCCGGCGACGCTCCAGGTCGATGTCGATGACCTTGACCATCGCGTCGTCGCCGACGGCCACGACCTGGTCGGGAACCTCCACGTGGCGCTCGGCCAGCTCGGAGATGTGCACCAGGCCCTCGATGCCCTCCTCGACGCGGACGAACGCGCCGAACGGAACGAGCTTGGTGACCTTGCCCGGCACGATCTGGCCGATCGCGTGGGTGCGGGCGAACTGACGCCACGGGTCTTCCTGGGTCGCCTTGAGCGACAGCGAGACGCGCTCGCGATCCAGATCGACGTCGAGCACCTCGACGGTGACCTCGTTGCCGACCTCGACGACCTCGGACGGGTGGTCGATGTGCTTCCAGGACAGCTCGGAGACGTGCACCAGACCGTCCACGCCGCCCAGGTCGACGAAGGCGCCGAAGTTGACGATCGAGGAGACCACACCCTTGCGGACCTGGCCCTTCTGCAGCTGGTGCAGGAACTCGCTGCGCACCTCGGACTGGGTCTGCTCCAGCCACGCGCGGCGGGAGAGCACGACGTTGTTGCGGTTCTTGTCCAACTCGATGATCTTGGCTTCGATCTCCTTGCCGACGTACGGCTGGAGGTCGCGGACCCGCCGCATCTCGACGAGCGACGCGGGCAGGAAGCCGCGCAGGCCGATGTCGAGGATCAGGCCGCCCTTGACGACCTCGATGACGGTGCCCTTGACGGCCTCGTCCTTCTCCTTGAGCTCCTCGATGGTGCCCCACGCACGCTCGTACTGCGCCCGCTTCTTCGACAGGATCAGGCGGCCTTCCTTGTCCTCCTTGGTGAGAACAAGGGCCTCGACCTCATCGCCCACGGAAACGACCTCGTTGGGGTCGACGTCGTGCTTGATGGAGAGTTCACGAGAGGGGATGACGCCTTCGGTTTTATAACCGATGTCGAGCAGGACCTCGTCGCGATCGACCTTGACGATGGTTCCTTCGACGATGTCGCCGTCGTTGAAGTACTTGATCGTGGCGTCGATGGCGGCGAGGAAATCCTCGGCGGAGCCGATGTCGTTGACGGCTACCTGCGGCGAGGTGACGGTGGTGGGCATATGTCGGTTTGCTCCGGACGGATTGTGGTCGGTTGCGGACATTGGAACTTTCGGTACGCTGCGATCTCACCGCGAGGTGTGAAGACGGACACTTAGGAACGTACCGCACGCGACGCGCGTGAAACTCAGCACGGGTTGAACTCCGGTACGGCTGTACGGAAGACACTCGCGCGTTCAGCGTACGCGACCTCGGTCCGGGCGGGCAAACCGGTCGGGTCGCCACGCCGATAGTCTGATCGGCGTGTCGGAAGATCGCCATGCGCAAGCAAACGCACTGCTCGGAACGGCGGGAATAGCGCGAACCCGGATCGGATCGGCGGCCAGCAGGCTGGCCAGCCGACGATGGTGGGACGCCGATGCCGCCCAGTACCACGAGACGCACGCGGAGTTCCTCGGCGTGGAGTCGCCCGGCGGCGAGTTCGTCTGGTGCCCGGAGGGCATGCACGAGGGCGACATGCGCTTCCTCGGCGACGTCACCGGCAAGCGGGTGCTGGAGATCGGTTGCGGCTCGGCTCCGTGCGCGCGCTGGCTGGCCGGGCAGGGCGCGCGGCCGGTCGGGCTCGACCTGTCGCGCGGCATGCTCGAACGGGGGCTGGCGGTCATGGCGCGCGGCGGGCCGCGGGTGCCGCTGGTGCAGGCGGACGCGGAGGCTCTTCCGTTCGCCGACGCCTCCTTCGATCTGGCCTGCTCGGCGTTCGGCGCCGTGCCGTTCGTCGCCGATTCCGCGCTGGTGATGCGCGAGGTGGCGCGGGTGCTGCGGCCGGGCGGGCGCTGGGTCTTCTCGGTGAACCACCCGTTGCGCTGGATCTTCCCGGACGATCCCGGTCCGGCGGGGCTGACCGCCACCATCCCGTACTTCGACCGCACCCCTTATGTCGAGGTGGACGGCGACGACGTGCCCACCTACGTCGAGCACCACCGGACCATCGGCGACCGCGTGCGCGAGATCGTCGCGGCGGGATTGGTCCTGGAGGACATCGTCGAACCGGAATGGCCGGAATGGCTCGATCGCGAATGGGGACAGTGGAGCCCGATGCGCGGCGAACTCTTCCCCGGCACGGCGATCTTCGTCACGAGGAAGCCGTGAGCTTCGGATGATGCTCGTCGACCAGCTCGAGGATCGAGACCTCGTGCGTGACCAGCATCTCCTGCGACCGCGGCTGACCGGCGATCTCGCGCAGTCGCTCCCGGAACGCCTCGGCCGCGGCCATGCTGTCGAAGTCCACGTCGACGAGCACCCGATTGGGATAGTGCGTGAATCGCTGCACCCGGCAGTTGCGAGCCCCCGCCTCGGCGAGGAAATTGTCGAAGGCGTCGAACATCGGTTTCCACGTCTCGTAGTCGCGCACGACGTGGTCGATGTGCACTGTCGCGGCCATCTGTGTCCCCTTTCCGTGGGTACGGCCGAAGTTGCCGACACTTAGCAGTCTTCGCGCCGATCGGGCGGGGCACCATCTCTGATCGGTCTCGGAGTCGCGTCACTGCGACTTCGGTTTGCGCCCGGCCTGATCCAGCGCCAGGCGCAGCGCGTACTCGATCTGGGCGTTGATACTGCGCAGGTCGTCGGCCGCCCACTTCGCGATGGCGTCGTGGACGGCCGGGTCCAGGCGTAGCAGCAGTCTCTTGCGCTCAGCCACGGGCCGCCCGCCTCAGGAGTAGAGCGAACCGGCGTTGACGACAGGCTGAGTCGGACGGTCACCGCACAGCACGACGAGCAGGTTCGACACCATCGCCGCTTTGCGCTCCTCGTCCAGCTCCACCATGCCTTCCTGCGCAAGCCGCTCCAGAGCCAGGCCGACCATGCCGACCGCGCCCTCCACGATCCGGGTTCGCGCGGCGACCACCTGGGCCGCCTGCTGCCGAACCAGCATGGCCTGGGCGATCTCGGGCGCGTAGGCGAGGTGGGTGATCCGCGCCTCCAGCACCTCGATGCCCGCCATCTCGGTGCGGTCACGCAATTCCACGGTCAGCTCCTCGGCGACCTCGGCGCCGTCACGCAGGCTGGTGCGGCCCGCCTCGTGCGCGTCGTAGGGATGCGTCGTGGCCAAGTGCCGCACGGCCGCCTCGGACTGGGTCTCGACGTACTCCTCGTAGTCGTCGACGGCGAAGGCGGCCTTGAAGCTGTCCACCACCCGGTAGACGACCACCGCGGCGATCTCGACCGGGTTGCCGTCGGCGTCGTTGACCTTGAGTTTCTGGGTTTCGAAATTCCGCACGCGCAGCGAGATGCTCTTGCGGTCGGTCAGCGGGAGCACCGAGAAGAAGCCCGGTTCGCTCACCGAGCCGACGTAGCGGCCGAAGAACTGCACCACCTTGGCTTCGTTGGGGTTCACCACGGTCAGGCCGGTCGCGAGCAACAGCAAGACGACCACCATCACCGTCGCGGCCACCGCGCCGGCCACGGCGAGGCCGTTGCCGTGGCGGGCTCCCGCGACGAAACCGAACGCCGCGGCGGCGCCGAACAGGAGCGTGAGCACGAACCATCCCAGCAGCACCAGAAAGCCGTTCAGGCGGAACGCGGATCGAAACTGCATGACATCCTCCCAATATCAGAGTGATATCACGAAGATAGCATGCTGCCGCCGCGCCCCACCAGGCAGCGGCGGCGGCGAACTCACCGGGCGTCCGGCCGGATGTTGCGGTTGAAGCGGAACAGGTTGCGCGGATCGTGCTGCGCTTTGAGCGCCGCCAGCCGGGCGTAGGTGTCGGGCCGAAAGCCTGCGCGGGTCTGCGCCTCGTCCGCCTCGGCGCCCGCCCCGTAGAGGAAGTTGAGGCTGTGCCCGAGAGTCCACGGCGCCAGCGCGGCACGGATATCGGCTCGGGTCGCGGCAGCCTCGGGGCCGGTGATGATCCGGACGACATAGGAGGCCTCACGATGGTCCACCGCGATTCCGGCGTCGCCCGGGCGGGCCGACGCGCCACCGAGATGACGGATGTCGACCACCGCCCCCGCGCCGGATTCCGGCCCAGCGGCAGCCAGCAAGGCCGCGGCGGCGTCCTCGGTGAACTCACTCAGCAGCGCGTTGGTGGCGGCGTAAGCGTGCGGGTGATCGGGGTCGCTGTGAATGGTGTGCGACTCGGTGTACGGCATCGTGCGCAGGTCGTCGGTCAGCCGTTCGCCGACCGCACGCAGCGGTGCGATCAGCCGTTCGGCTTGCTCGGCAGGCCCGTTGTACGCGATCCGGATCGAGGCGACGTACCGTCCGCGCAGTTGCGCGGGCACCGGCGGGATATCCGGGAATGCGAGCATGGCGACCGTCGAGGTGAGTTCCTCCGGCACGGTCGCGGTCCATTGCCGCCACGCGTCCAACGCCCGCTCCACCAGCGGCGTGTCGAACACCAACTGCCCGCCGTACACCGTGGTGACCGGGACCAGACCGACCTCGAGGCCGGTCACGACACCGAAGTTGCCTCCGCTGCCGAGCACGGCGCCGAACAGTTCGTCGCCCGGCGACAGCGTGCGCACCCTGCCGTCGGCGGTGACCAGCTCGATCGCCCGCACGTGCTCGGCGGCGTACCCGAACTGACGCGCGAGCAGTCCGACGCCGCCACCGAGCAGATAGCCCACCATCCCCACCGACTGCGACGAGCCGTTCAGCGGCGCCAATCCGTGCTCGGCCGCCGCGTCGACCAGCGCGCCCGCGCGGACCCCGGCGCCGATGTGGGCGGTCCCGCGTACGGGATCGATGCGGATGCCCGCCAACCGGCGCGTGCTGATCAGCACTCCCCCGTCGGCCGCGACCGACAGCCCGTGACCGGTCGCCTGTACCGCGATCGGCAACTCGTGCCGCGCCGCGTACTCCACGGCAGCGCGCACGTCCTCGGCGTGCGCAGCGCCGACGATCAGGGCGGGGCGATGCGTGTAGGCGGTCTGGAAACCGGCGATCTCCGCGTCGTAGCCCGCGTCGCCGGGACGGAAGATCGGGCCGGTGAAAGCGTCGAGGTCGATGGTCTCTGCTATGTGTCCCATGGCTTCGACGATTCCCCGACGAGTTCAATAAGTAAAACAGCCAGCTTTTCTACTTCCTATAATTGCTAGTTATGGAATTGCGGCAGCTTCGCTACTTCGTCACGGTGGCCGAGGAGGCGAACTTCACCCGCGCGGCGGCGCGGCTGCATCTGACCCAGCCCGGGCTCAGCGCCCAGATCCGTCAGTTGGAGCGCGAGCTCGGCCTGCCACTGCTCGACCGTGGCGGGCGTACGGTCACACCGACCGAGGTGGGCGCGGCCGTGCTGCCGCACGCGCGGGCGGCGCTGGCCGCCGCCGAGCGGATCACCCACACGGCGGACGAGTTCACCGGGTTGCTCCGCGGACAAGTCCGGCTCGGGCTCATCTCGGGGGCGGCGGTCGAGGAATTCGACGTCGCCGCGGTGCTCGCCGATTTCCACCGAGACCACCCGCAAGTCGGCATCAGCCTGACCGAGGACACTTCGGAGCGGATGCTCGCCGCCCTCGACCGGGGCGAACTCGATATGGCTCTGATCGGAATGACCGGCGCGGACGTCGGTCCCGGCATCGGTATCGAGGTGCTGCTGGAGACCGCGGTGGTGGCGGCGGTCGCGGCGAGGGACCTCGGCGACGGCGCCGAGATCCCGGTCAGGGCGCTGCGCGATCGTCCGCTGATCTGTCTGACGCCGGGCACCGGCATCCGCGCCGTCTTCGAGCGAGCCTGCGCGGCGGCGGGTTTCGAACCCGCCGTCGCTTACGAGGCGGCGGCGCCCGCACTCCTGCTGCGGTTGGCGGCACGCGGTCTCGGCGTGGCCGTGGTGCCCGATCTCACCGCCGAGGAGGCCGAGGCTTTCGGAGTGCGGACCATGCGCATCGTGGAACCGGAAGTGCGCGGGCGTCTCGCGCTGGCCTGGCGCACCGACCGTCCCGCGAACCCAGCCGCCGAAGTGCTGCTCGGTCAGCTGCGAATCGCCCTGCGCGTCGACGAATGAACCGACCGGCCCGCCGGAGTGGCAAGCGCCCGCCGCGACCAGGGCCGTCTCCGGCCGCCGTGCGGGACGAAACAGCGCGGACAACGTGGTCGACCCGATCGCGAGTGTGCGGCGGTGGTGGGGCGTCGTCGGTGGAGTGAGCGGTGGATCTCCGCGGCGTCGAGTTCTCAGACGCTGGCGATGGTCTCTATGAGGCTTGCGAAGCTGTCTCTGCCGTGGCCGGCTTCGATGCCTCTGTGTGTAAGCGATCTGATGAGTTGGGGCAATTCGGTGTTGATGCCGCGCTGTCGGGCGGCGTGGATGAGGTGGTCCATGAGGGGCGCGTCGAGCTCGAGCCATTCCTCGTCGCCGGGGTACCGGCCGTTGTCTATCTGCTGGGCGTGCGATGATTTTTCTCATCGCGGCCCGTCTGAAGTCGTATGCGCTTGATTGGTAAGAACGCGGTGGTGTACGGAGCGGCAGGCAGTATGGGCGGGGCAGTGGCGCGGGCGTACGCCGGCGCAGGGGCACAGGTCTATCTGGTCGGGCGCACTCGGGCGACGCTGGAAATCGTGGCCGAGGAGATCAGGGCATCCGGCGGTCGCGCGAAGGTCGCAGAGGTCGACGTGTTCGATCGAACGGCTGTAGAGGCTCACGCAGACGAGATGATCGAAGAAGCCGGCTCGCTCGATATCTCCTTCAACGCGGTAGGCATGAAGGCAATCCAGGACGTGCCGCTGGTCGATATGGACCTCCAGGACTTCATGATCCCGATCATCGAGGCCGCGCGTTCACACTTCATCACCACGACCGCGGCGGCACGCCGGATGACTGCGCGGGGTAGCGGGGTCATCGTCCTGCTATCCGCTACCGCAGCCGCTGAATATCGGTACCGCATGGGTGGATTCAACATCGCTTGCGCCGGCATCGAGGCCCTCAACCGCAGCCTCGCTGGCGAAGTCGGCCGGTACGGGGTGCGCGTCGTATGCATTCGCTCCAACTTCGCCCCGGAGACCGTCCCCGGCCTGTCCGAGAACGACCCCTCCCTGCAGACCTTGATAGGCGATACCCGACTCGGGCGACTTCCCCGCCTCGCCGAGGTGGCCGACGCGGCGGTATTCGCCGCGTCCGACATGGCAGGCGCCATGACCGGCGCGGTCCTCAACCTTTCGTGTGGCGCCCTCGTCGACTGACTTCGAGACCGGGAGGCCTTCCGGGACCTGGTGCCGGATACCGCCCTCGTCGGTGACGGAAATCAAAGCAGTCGTGAAAGGAAGGCCTTCGTGCGCTGCTGGCGTGGATCGGCCAGCAGCTGCCGAGGCGGTCCCGCCTCCACGACCACGCCGCCGTCCATGAACGCCAGTTGATCGGCCACCTCGCGGGCGAATCCCATCTCATGGGTCACGACGACCATCGTCATGCCCGAGCGAGCGAGTTCGCGCATGACCGTGAGGACTTCGCCGACCAGTTCGGGATCCAGCGCGGAGGTCGGCTCGTCGAACAGCATGAGTTTGGGGTCCATGGCCAGCGCGCGGGCGATCGCCACGCGCTGCTGCTGACCGCCCGACAGTTGTGCCGGGTAGGCGTTCGCTTTGTCCGCCAGGCCGACCCGGTCGAGCAATTCCCGCGCCCTGGTCACCGCGTCGGCCTTGCGGACCTTCTTGACCTGGGTCGGCGCCTCGATGATGTTCTCCAGCGCGGTCCGATGCGGGAACAGGTTGAAGTGCTGGAACACCATGCCGATCTCGCGGCGCTGCTTGGCCGCGTCGCGCGGGTGCATCTCGTGCAGCTTGCCGTTCTTCTCCCGGTAGCCGACGATCTCGCCGTCGACGTAGAGCCGGCCCGCGTTCACCTGTTCCAAGTGGTTGATGCAGCGCAGGAAGGTGGACTTTCCCGAGCCGGACGGCCCGATGAGACACAGCACCTCACCGCGGCCCACCTCGAGCGAAACGCCCTTGAGCACCTGCAGCGCCCCGAAGTTCTTGCAGACCCGGTCCGCCACGATCATCGGAGGGGAGGTGGTCTTCTCGACGTCCACGCTCATTTCGCCTTCTCCACCTGCTGGGCGTCGGCGAGTTCCTGCAGCTGCTTGGCGGTCAGCCTGCGGGAGACGCCGCGCGAGTAATAGCGCTCCAAGTAGTACTGCCCGACCATGAGCACGCTCGTGATCGCCAAGTACCAGGTGGCGGCGACCAACAGCAGCGGAATCGGCTGGAAGTTCACGCCGTAGATATCGCGTGCCCGGCCGAAGAGGTCGGTGCTCAGCGGGATGCCGGTGACCAGCGAGGTGGTCTTCAGCATGCCGATGAGCTCATTGCCGGTCGGCGGGATGATCACGCGCATAGCTTGCGGCAGCACCGTGCGGCGCATGGTCTGATTCCAGGACATGCCGAGCGCGAACGACGCCTCCCGCTGCCCCTCGCCGACGGAGTTGATCCCGGCCCGGACGATCTCGGCCATGTAGGCGGCTTCGTTGAGGCCGAGGCCGAGCACCGCGAACGTGAACGCGGCCTGCAGTTGCTGCACGTCGAGTTGGAAGAACTGCGGCCCGAACGGAACGCCCAACTGGATCTGGCTGTAGAGCGAGGGGACCAACCCCCAGAACACCAGCTGCACGAACACCGGGGTGCCGCGGAAGATCCAGAGGTACACCCACGCCGTGGCGCGCAATACCGGGTTCGGCGACAGCCGCATCACGGCCAGCATCGTCCCGAGCGCGACCGCGATCGCCATCGCGCACACCGTCAGTTCCAGCGTCACGATGGCGCCCGCGGTGATCCGGCTGTCGAACAGATACTTCCAGTAGGTGTCCCAGCGATAGGCCGGGTTCGTCGCGGCGCCGTAGACGAACAGCGCCACCAGGACGAGGATGACCGCCGCCGCTATCCAGCGCCCCGGCCTGCGCAGCGGAACCGCTTTGATCGGCTCCGGCTCCCGCGTCGAATCCACTCCGCCGGGCCCGGGATCACCGGGCGCAGGCCGAGTGTCGTTGTCCGCCATCGATCAGCTCACGGCGCCGTTGATGACGGACGTGGTGATGGCGCCTTCCTGGACACCCCAGTTCTTCGTGATCTCGAGGTACTTGCCGTTGTCGATCAGGTGCTGGACGGCCTTTTGCAGCACGGCGGCCAGCGGCGCGCCCTTGGGCACCGCCCAGCCGTAGGGTGCGGAGTCGAACACCGGCCCCGCGGTCTCGATCTTGCCGCCGCTCTGCTTGATCGCGTACGCGGTCACCGGGGAGTCGGCCGACATGGCGTCGACCTGACCGAGAACCAGCGCGTTGGTCGCGGCGCTCTGCTCGTCGAACGGCTTGATATCGATCGCGGGCTTGCCCTCCGCGACGCACTTGGCGCTCTTGGCGGGCACCTCCTCGGTGTGCTCCACGGTCGTGGCCTGGACGGCGACCTTCTTGCCGCAGGCGTTCTCCGGGTCGACCGGCTTGCCCTTCTGCTGGGCCCACTGGACACCCGCGTTGAAGTAGGTGGTGAAGTCGACCTGCTGCTCGCGTTCCTTGGAGTCGGTGATCGATGACATGCCCACGTCGTAGGTACCGGCCTGGATGGCGGGGATGATCTTCTCGAAGGCCGACTCGACGTATTCGGCCTTCACGCCGAGCACGGAGGCGACCGCGTCCATCAGGTCCACGTCGAAGCCGACGATCCGGCCGCTGGCGTCCCTGTACTCGTTCGGCTGATAGGGGACGTTCACGCCGACCACGAGTTTGCCGGACTGCTTGATCTTGTCGGGCAGCTGCGCGGCGATCTCTTCGACCTTGTCCACCTGCACCTTGGCCACCGAGGGTCCGGTTTCCTCGGTGTTGGTGGTACATCCGGTCAACACGAGCGCGCCCGCGGCGAGCGCGCCCGTGGCGGCTCGCAGGACGCGCCTGCCGAGAAACGATCGATCAGACACAGCAGTCCTCCACATTTTTGCTCCACGCAACCCGGGCGTCACCACCCGTTTGGCAATCTAAGCGACCGGGACGCTCCGCGCTGGACAGTAATGCAACAGCAACACGAAACCGCCGCCGGTCCCGTGCCGCCGCACCGGCCCGACACCCTACCCCGTTGCCAGCTGACCTGCGGGTTCGGGTTGCGGCGGCCTGGTCGGGCGCGACACCGGCGTGGATCCGCGTTCCGTCCCGGCACACCCGCTCGGGCTACCAGCGATGCACCCTGGCGCACACCTGTTCGGTGAACTCGCTGGTCGATGCGAGTCCCCCCAGGTCGGCGGTGGCGATGCCCGCCTCGAAGGTCGCGGCGACCGCCCGCTCGATCCGCTCACCCGCCCGCGCCAGGGTCACCTCCGCGTCCCGGGTCGCCAACCAGCGCAACAGCATCGCCGACGACAGCTGCAACGCTGCCGGGTTCGCGCGGTTGTGCCCGGCCAGCGACGGCGCGGCCCCGTGCACCGCCTGGGCCATCGCCGTGGTGGCCGAGCAGTTGAGCGACGCGGCCAGGCCGAGCGACCCGCTCAGTTCCCCGGCCAGGTCGGACAGGATGTCACCGAACAGATTCTCGGTGACCAGGACGTCGTAGTCGGCGGCGGCGCGGACGAGATGCGCCGCCGCCGCGTCGACATGTTCGTCGTCCACCTCGACGCCCGGGTACGCGAGTCCGACCTCCCGGCAGACGTCGCGGAACAGTCCCATCGTCAACGGCAGGACATTGGCCTTGTGCACGATCGTCACCCGCTTGCGTCGTGTCGTGGCCAGCCGGAACGCCTGATGCGCGATCCGCTCACAGGCGGCACGGGTCACCAGCCCGACCGACATCGCGATATCGGGCGTGGGCCCGAACTCGCCCACTCCGGCGAACATGTTCCGGTCGGCGTAGAAACCTTCGCTGTTCTCCCGGACGATCACCAGGTCGATGCCCGGCGCCGCCGCGTGCACACCGGCGAACGCCCGCGCGGGACGGATGTTGGCGTAGAGGTCGAAACGCTTGCGGATCACGCCGCCCGGCGCGATGCGGTGTTCGGCGGGATACGACGCGTTGTCGTGCGGGCCGAGAATCCACGCGTCCACCCCGGCCAGCTGCTCGAGTGTCTGCTCCGGCAGCGGGGCGCCGAATTCGGCGATGGCAGCGTGGCCCATGGCCAGCGGCACCCAGTCGACCGGCGCGGCGCCCACCGCCGACAACGCCTCGTCGACCACCTGCCTGGCGGCTCGCACCACCTCGGGGCCGATGCCGTCGCCGTCGATCAGGCCGAGCCGCAGTGCCCGCCCCTCCCGGGGTTGATTCACGTCGTTCACCGGGACATCCTCCCGCCGACATGCCCGGGTGCCGGAACCGGCCCGCGGCAACGCCGGATGCGGTTACCTTCGGGGACCATGGTGCAGTCGGTCGAACTACTCCTCGACGAGGCCGCCGACACCGAGATCCGCCGCCAGTGGCAGATGCTCGCGGAGGCCGGTGTGGCGAGCCTGGCCGCGCGCACCGACGAGTCCAACCGTCCGCACATCACCGCCGCGGTGGCCAGGCAGATCTGGCCGCGCATCGAGCAGGCCCTGGACGAGCTGGCCTTCGCGCCGATCCCCGTGCGGCTCGGCGGACTGGTGGTCTTCGGTGCGCGCCGTCCGATCCTGGTGCGACTGGTGGTGCCGTCCGAGGCGCTGCTCGCGTTGCACCGGCGGATCTTCCACACGATTTCCCCATGTCCCGGCGTTCCGGCCAATGTGCACCCGGACGCGTGGACGCCGCACATCACCCTGGCCAGGCGGGTGCCCCCGCACCTGCTCGGCGAGGCGATCCACGCCGTGGCCGGTGACCGGGATTTTCCGGCGACGGTGCTGGGTATCCGTCGGTGGGACGGGGATCAGCGGCGCGAATGGCCGGTCGGCCGGATCCGCCGTGGAAGATAACCGAGGAAGCCCGCGTTGTAGCAGGCATACCGAGACGAGAGGATGTCATGGCCACCCAGACGCTGACCCAGCACAATTTCGATGAGGTAGTCACCGGAAACGACGTGGTACTCGTCGATTTCTGGGCCGATTGGTGCGGTCCGTGCAAGAGTTTCGCACCGACTTTCGAGGCCTCCTCCGACAAGCACCCCGACGTGGTGCACGGAAAGGTCGACACCGAATCCGAGCAGGGCCTGGCGGCGGCTGCCAACATCCGCTCGATCCCGACCATCATGGCCTTCCGGGAGGGCGTGCTGGTGTTCGCGCAGCCCGGCGCATTGCCGCCCGCCGCGCTCGAGGATCTGGTGACCCAGGTCAAGGCGCTGGATATGGACGAGGTGCGCAAGCAGCTCGCCGAGCAGCAGGCGGCTGCCGAGAACCAAGCCGGACAGTGATCCGCGCGGCGCGGTGAAACACTGCGCCGCAACGATTTTCACTCGGGCCCGGGGACGGACGCGCGGGAGCGAAGTCCGCGTCCGGGCCCGCTCCCCACGGTGACGGGGGCGGCAGGCTGCCTCCCCGCGGTCCGTGCGTGATCTCAGGACACGCCGAGCAAGTTGACGCCCGCGATCATGGCGCGAACCGTCGATTCCGCGCCGTCATCGGCGATCGCCGCGCCCCAGCCGCGCCTGCCGTTGCATTCGCACCGCACGAAGGTGGCGGTGCCGTCCGCGGTGCGCCGCTGGTGGAATTGCAGAATCTCCACGGGGTAGCCCTCCTCGTAGAGAGCCGAGGTCATCGCGGCGACCGGGCTGCCGGTGGCCACGACGGTCCGCAGATGGTCGGCGAACTCCAGCGTGGCGGTGAACTCCGCGGTGCGCGCGCCCGCAGGAGACCACTCACCGAGGCGGATCGGACCGCCGTCCGCGCAGTAGCGGCTGTGGAACTCTGCCGAGGTCAGCCCGGCGGCTTCGGCGCGTAAGCCCTTGGGAGCGGCGGCGTGGAACATGTCTGTATCAAGAGTAAGGATGGTCATTGAAAGTAGGTCTTCCCGGAGAATGTCGTGGTTCAGTTGACAGAGGGGACCAGCACTAACAAGTGGAAAAGCCCGCAGCGAGGGGGCCGGCCCGAATCAGACCCCGCTACGGCGGGGTACTACGAGGACTCGGGGACGCGGCGCCACCATCGCGGTGAGCGGAAGTAGCTCGGCGCGAACCTCGGGCTCGAAGGCGGTAGCCTGCGTCACCACGGAGGGCCCGATGAGCGACGCCGAAAGCAGAGCGCTGTCGCGGTCTGCGACGGTGAGCGCTGCGCTGCGGCGGTCGGCGGGATTCGGCACGGCATCGAGAATAGGGACATCGCGACGCAATAGCAACCACATTCGATGCCCGATTTGTCTACTGACGAGTACCGTTCGTGCAGTTCAGGCCGCTGCGGGCGGAACGAGGGTAGCGTCGGTGACATGGGTCTCCTCGTCGCGATGACCATTCCGGGTCTGGCCGTCCTGCTCATCCTGTTCGCCTTCGCCGAAGTCGCCTGGAACAAGCTCACCGGTAGCCGCGCGCTGCCCTGGACCCGCAAGCGGTCCGGCCGCCCGGTGGCGGCCGCAGGCTTCGAAGAAGTCACGGCGGTTTTCCAAGGCGGCAAACACCACGAGTTCGAGCAGCGGCTGACGACACTGATGCACCGCGAGGACAAGTCCGACGGCGCGCCGCCCCGCGACGAGGTAGATCTCGCCCACGGTTCGGCCCGCCTGGTCGGGCAGCGGCCTTCGGGAAGCCGGACTTCGTGAACATGGTCGGCCGTAGGGAGATCCGGGCGCCGTCTTCCGGATCGCACTGTGCGGGCGGATTCGCCCCCTAGCGGGGAAGAACCTCGTTCAGCTTGCCGGTGGCGACATCGAAGACGAACCCGCGGATCGAATCCTTGTGCGGCACGAACGGGCTGGCGACGATGCGCGCGATCGATTGACGCACATCGGTTTCCAGGTCCGAGAACGCCTCCGCCGCCCACTCGGGCTTGATCCCGGTCTCCTCCTGGATGCTCGCCTTGAAGTCGTCGTCGGCGAAGGTGAGCATGCCGCAATCGGTGTGGTGGATCAGGATGATCTCCCTCGTGCCGAGCAGCCGCTGGCTGATGGCCAGCGAGCGGATCTCGTCGGGAGTGACGACGCCGCCCGCATTGCGGATGACGTGCGCCTCGCCTTCGGCGAGGCCGAGCGCGCCGTAGACGTTGAGCCGCGCGTCCATGCACGCGACCACGGCCACGCCCTTGGCGGGCGGCAGCGGCAGCGGGCCTCGGAAGGTGCTCGAATAGGCGGCGTTGTTCTCCAGGTACTCGTCGGTGACAGTCATGGGCCATCCCCTGCGCTCGGTATGCGTGAATCCCTCTGTGTGATCAGCCCAACGGTAGGTGGCCGCGCAGTATGGGACAGGGGTCCCGTTCACCGTGATTCATTCACTTGCACGCGGCGGCCCGATGATAGCTCGCCGATTGCCCCATGCCGGGCCCGTGCGGTCGGGCCCGGCATGTCCGGTGCGGTGCGCGGAGCCGGTCAGTGCGCGGCGGAGTCCCAGCTGTGGCCGACGCCGACCGAGACCTCCAGCGGCACCGAGAGGGCGATGGCGGAGGACATCTGTTCGCGTGCCAGCGCCTCGAGCACCTCCCGCTCGCCGTCGGCTACCTCGAACAACAGTTCGTCGTGGATCTGCAACAGCATCCGCGAGCGCAAACCGGCCTCGTTCATGGCCCGGTGCACGTTGATCATCGCCACCTTGATGATGTCGGCCGCGGTGCCCTGGATCGGGGCGTTGAGCGCCATCCGTTCTGCCGATTCCCGGCGCTGCCGGTTGCTGGAGTCCAGGTCGGGCAGGTAGCGGCGGCGGCCGAACAGCGTCTCGGTGTAGCCGACCTTGCGCGCCTGCTCCACCACCTCGTACAGGTAGTCGCGGATGCGGCCGAAGCGGGCGAAGTAGACCTCCATCTGCTCCTTCGCCTCGGTGGTGCTGATCTTCAACTGCGCGGACAGACCGTAGGAGCTCAATCCGTAGGCCAAGCCGTAGGACATCGCCTTGATCCGGCGGCGCAGTTCCGGACCGACCTCGGAGATCGGGATGTCGAACGCTTTCGACGCCACGAAAGTGTGCAGGTCCTCACCGGAGTTGAACGCCTCGATCAGCCCCTCGTCCCCGGACAGGTGCGCCATGATCCGCATCTCGATCTGGCTGTAGTCCGCGGTCATCAGCGACTGGTAGCCGGAGCCGACCACGAATGTGTCGCGGATCTGCCTGCCGGTGTCGGTGCGGATGGGAATGTTCTGCAGGTTCGGTTCGGTCGAGGACAGCCGACCGGTGGCCGCGATCGTCTGGTTGAACGTGGTGTGGATGCGACCGTCCTCGGCGACGCACTTGAGCAGGCCGTCGACGGTGACCTTCAGGCGGGTGGCGTCGCGATGCGCGAGCAGATGCTCCAGGAACGGGTGCTGGGTCTTCTCGTAGAGCGACTCCAGCGCGTCCGCGTCGGTGGTGTAGCCGGTCTTGGTGCGCTTGGTCTTCGGCATGTCCAGCTCGTCGAACAGCACCACCTGCAACTGCTTGGGCGAGCCCAGGTTGATCTGCTTGCCGATCACCTCGTAGGCCGCCTCGGCCGCCTCTGCCACCCGGTCGGCGAACTGCCGCTGCAGCGTCGCGAGCTGGTCGGTGTCCACCGCGATGCCCGCCTCCTCCAAAGCGGACAGCACACCCAGCAGCGGCAGCTCCATGTCCGCCAGCAGCGGGATGGATTCGATCTTCGCCAGTTCCTCGTCGAGCGCGTCGGCCAGGTCGGCGACGGCACGCGCGCGCAACATCTGCGCCCGCGCCAACTCGGCGTCGACGGCGTCCTCCTCGTCGAGCAGTGACAGCTGCGCGGTCTCGCCGGCCTCGGCGCGCAGCTCTCGGTGCAGGTAGCGCAACGACAGGTCATCGAGGTTGAAGGTGCGCTGACCGGGGCGGACAAGATACGCCGCCAGCGCGGTGTCGCTGGTCAGCCCGCCGAGAGTCCAGCCGCGACCGCGCAGCGCGTGCAGGGCGGCCTTGGCCTCGTGCAGTGCCTTCGGCACGGCCGGGTCGGCGAGCCAAGCGCCCAGCGCGGCTTCGTCTTCCGGGGTGAGCACCGTGACGTCGATGTAGCCGCTTTCGCCGTCACCCGCCGCGATGGCCAGCGCTCGGACGTCACCACCGGCCGGAGAGCCCGTGCCGACGATCGATACACCATGGCGCGCACCGGCTTTCGCATGCTCGGCCAGCCAGCCCGCGACCGCGCCGATCTCCAGCGCGCCGCCGCTGATCTCGAATCCCGACTCCGCCTCCGGCTCCGGCGGCGCCAGCGTCTCGAACAGCCGGTCGCGCAGCACGCGGAACTCGAGATCGTCGAACAACTGATGGATCTTCTCGCGATCCCACGGCCCCTGCGCCAGCTGATCGGGGGTGTAGGGCAGCGGCACGTCCCGCATCAGCTCGGTGAGCTGCCGGTTGAGCACCACGCTGCTCAGATTCGCCCGCAGCGCGTCGCCGACCTTGCCTTTCACCTGGTCGACCTTCTCCACCAGGACGTTGAGGTCACCGTACTCACGAATCCACTTGGCGGCGGTCTTCTCCCCCACGCCGGGAATGCCGGGCAGGTTGTCGCTGGGGTCGCCGCGCAGCGCCGCGTAGTCGGGGTACTGGTTCGGCGTGAGGCCGTATTTGGCCATCACCTCTTCCGGAGTGAACCGGGTCAGGTCCGATACGCCTTTGCGCGGGTACAAGACGGTGACGTTCTCGTCCACCAGCTGGATGGCGTCCCGGTCACCGGTGACGATGAACACGCGGAAACCCGCGGCCGTCGCCTGCGTGGTGAGCGTGGCGATGATGTCGTCGGCCTCGAAGCCCTCGATGGCCATCACCGGGATGCCCAACGCCCCGAGCACGTCCTTGGTGAGCTCGACCTGGCCGCGGAACTCGTCCGGCGTGGTGGTGCGATTGGCCTTGTACTCCGGGTACGCCTCGGCACGGAAGGTCTGGCGCGAGACGTCGAACGCCGCGGCAACGTGTGTCGGCTTCTCGTCGCGCAGCAGGTTGATCAGCATCGCGGTGAAGCCGTAGACCGCGTTCGTGGTCTGCCCGGTGACCGTCTTGAAGTTTTCCGCCGGTAGCGCGAAGAACGCGCGATAGGCGATCGAATGCCCATCCAGCAACAGCAGCGTCGGCCGGTCCCCCGAACCGGGATCGATGGAGCCGGACGCGGGGGCAGGACGCGGAGCGGTCGTGGGTGAACTCACGCCCCAGAGTCTAGGGACCGGCACCGACAAGGCCATACGCCGACACCCGGCTGACCGACGGTCGGCGGCGCGCCGATCCCACCTGCGGCCCGGTCGGTACGCGGACCGCTCATTCACCCCTCGCCGTGCGGGTTGAAATGCGATGATAGAGACAGACTTCCATAAGGAGCCGCCATGAAATCGCCCGCCGAGATTCCCCCGGTTTCCGCTCCGGCATCCGCGCTCGACCTGGCCCTGGAGCGATTGCACGCTCCGCGAGCCGCGGACTGCGCGGCCTACGCCCACAGTTCGAACGGGCGCGCGGTCACCGCCGTCCGCGCCCCACGACAAGACCGGTAATCCGGATACAGAGATGTCGGCGGATCTGCCGTGGCCGGGCTTCTCCTCGGCTCCGGCGCGGCCGACCGGCGGATTCCGTCCGTTACGCGAGTTCGTTCTCAAGGTTCAGTCCCGGTGCAATCTGGACTGCGACTACTGCTACGTCTATCACTTGGCGGATCAGTCGTGGCGCAACCAACCGCGCGGTATGGCGCCGGAAATCGTCGCCGCTGTCGGCGACCGCATCGCCGAGCACGCCCGTACACACGATCTGGACAGTGTGACCGTCCGGCTGCACGGTGGAGAACCTCTGCTCGCAGGCCCTGACTACCTTGTGCGGATCGTCGACGAGCTGCGCCACCGACTGGCGCCCACCCGTGTCGTCGCTTCGGTTCAGACCAACGGCGTGCGGCTGGACGCGGTGGCCGCCGACCGCCTGATCGCAGCCGATATCGGCATCGGGATCAGCCTGGACGGAGACCGGAAGGCCAACGACCTCCACCGGCGTTTCCGTAACGGCAGGTCCAGCTACGACACCGTCGTGGCGGCGATCGAGCTCATGCGTGAGCCGGAGCGGAGCGCGTATTTCAGCGGCGTCCTCTGCACCATCCAACTCGAGGCCGATCCGCTCGACGTCTGGCGGGCTTTGCGGGATAGGAATCTGCCCGCGGTCGATTTCCTGCTCCCGCACGGCACGTGGGAGAACCCGCCGCCCGGTCTGGTTCCCGGCGACGGTCGTACTCCGTACGCCGACTGGCTGATACCCATCTTCGATGAGTGGTTCGATGCGGCCGAATGTCCCTGCGGGGTACGTATATTCGAGGATTTGGTGCATCTGGTGCTCGGTGGTACCGAAAGCTATGAATCGTTCGGGCTGGATCCGGTGGCGCTCGTGGTCATCGAGACCGATGGTTCATACGAACAGGTGGACAGCATGAAAGCCGTGCACGACGGCGCAGCGGCCACCGGCCTGCATGTCCTGCGGCACGCACTCGACGACGTGCTGCGACTACCGTCCTTCGTAGCCAGGCAGCAGGGAATCGACGCGCTGTCGCCCATCTGTCGCTCCTGCGCACACCACCGGATCTGCGGTGGCGGCCTCTACCCCCATCGGTATCGGCCGGAGAACGGGTTCGGCAATCCGTCCGTCTATTGCGCCGACCTGTTCGCCTTGATCACTCATATAGAGCAGCGGGTTGCCGACGGCTTGGCGCGGCGCGGGACCTCACTCGCCGCAATCCGCGCCACCCGCAGCAGGTAGCAGCCCTAGCTCCCGTGCCCATCCTCCGAATCGACCCCCAGTTCGCGCAGGCGCGCACGCACCTCGTCGGCACGGGGTGAACCCGATTCCACGTAAACGGCCAATGCTTGGAGCAGCGCGCTCTGCGCGCCCACCTGGTCGCCGAGCAACCGCCGGGTCTCCCCGAGGGCGTAAAGGGTTTCCGCCTCCCCGAAACGGTCGCCGCTCATCCTCCGCACCGCCAGCGCCTCTTCGTAAGTATCCGCGGCCTCCCCGTACCGGAGCATGGCCTGCAGGGTGGTACCCAGGTCGTGCAGTACGTTGCCCTCGGTGTGCGAGTCGATGCCATGACAAGCCGCGAGAGCATCCCGGTAGAGCCGTTCCGCCGCCGGGTAGTCACCGTGATCGAAGCGCGCACCGGCGAGGACATCTCGCAGCACAATGGCTTCGTTGCGCCGATCGCCGATCGCGCGCCAGATCGCGAGGGCCTGTTCGCCCAGCTCGCTGGCATAGTCGGGGCGGTCGAGCTCGCGCGCGGCCTCCCCGAGGTTTCCCAGCGCCATGCCCTCGCCGATCCGGTCGCCGATCTGCCGGTTGATCCGCAGCGACTGCTCGTACGCCGACCGCGCCTCTTCGAAACGGCCGACCTCGACCAACGCGCCACCCAGACTGGTCAGGCACCACTGCTCGGCGAAGGCGTCTCCCGCCTCCCGCGCCGCGGTCACGGCGAGTTCACTGGTCGTCAGCCAATCGTCGTGGTGACGGCGGATCTTGTAGAAAGTCACCGCGGCCAGCGCCAGCCGCCATGCGACGTCCGGCATACCGTCCGTACCGGCGGCCCGTATCGCCGCGACCAGGTTGGCTCTCTCGCTGTCACACCACTTCAGAGCATTGTCGTAGTCGCCGAACTCGGTGGTCGGAGTGCCGGGGCCGGGCGGCTCGAGCGGCACATGCCGACGCAGCGGCGCCAGCAATCGGTCGGCGGCGTCCACGGTATGCGCGTACCAGTCGAGTTCCCGAGCCAGCGCAGCGTGACGCGCTCCGTCGGGCTCGTCTTCCGCGGCTCGCTCTGCCGCGTACTCCCGCAACAGGTCCAGCAATCGGTAACGATTGCGGGACAGGCGCTCCAGCACACTGAATGCCACGAGGGAGTCCAGGATTCGGCGGGCTCGATCCGCCGGAACACCCAGCAGCGCCGCCGCGGCCGTGGTGCTGAATTCATCGCCCGGATGCAAACCGAGAAGCCGGAATGCACGGCGGAGATCATGGGGCAGATTCCGGTAAGACCAGGAGAACACCATCCGTACCTCCGATGTCGGGTCACCGTCCACACCGGCCAGTGCGTCCAGCCGGTTCCGTTCGTTCGACAGCTCGGCCGCGAGCTCCCCCAAGGTCATGCCGGACACGGCGGCGTGCTCCGCAGCGAGCTTCAGCGTCAGCGGCAGATGCCCGCACATCCGTGCGACCTTCGCCGCCGCGGCGCTGTCCTGCGAGCCGGTCGCGGTCCTCAGCAACGTCTCGGCGTGGGCCGGCATCAGTGGCCGTAACACCAGCCTGCTCGCATCGTCCCGTACCACCAGCCCGGACAACGGGCTTCGTGACGTGATCACGGTCGCGCAGCAAGGCGGCGGCAGCAGCGGCCGCACTTGTTCCGGAGTCAAGGCATTGTCGATGACCACCAGCACGCGCCGCCCATCGAGCAGCGCGCGGTAGCGCTGCGCCAGCCGCTCCACGTCCAGCTCCGGGTCCCCGTGCGCGGTGTCGTCGAGGGTCCGCACGAAACGATCCAGGGCCTCGTAGGCCGTCGATGCCGGCATCGCGCTGTACCCGTGCAGATCCAGATACAGTTGCCCGTCCGGGAACTCCGCGCGCAGCGCGTGCGCCACCCGGACCGCCAGCGTCGACTTTCCGACACCGGGCGGACCGCTGATGATGCCGATCGAGCGCGCGCACGTTCCGTCACCGCGCAGTAGTGCGGTCAGCCAGGCGCTGTCCTCGGCGCGATCGGTGAAACCCGATGCAGCGGCCGGTAATTGACGTGGGCGAGGTCTCGAAGCCGGCGCCACGACAGGGCCGCGCATCGCGTCGTCGAGCATCAGCTGGGCGATGGCTTGCGTCAGCGCGGCGTCCAGCTCACCCGGGTCGGCGACGCGGGCGATCGTCAGCCCGGAATCGAGCAGCCGAGCGTGGAACGCGAGCTGGCGGGCGTCGGCCGGCCTGGGTAAATCGTCCGCGACCAAGAACACCAGTCTGCGTTTGCCCGCCGCTGTGGCGGTGTCGAACTCGAGTTCGGTGTAAGAGCGTGACGGGTCATCGGGCACCGGCGAGCCGTAGTTGCTCCCGATGATCCCGACGTACAGATCGGCGAGACCGACCAGCTCCGCGCACACCTGGGCAGGTGGCCGGCCATCGGCGGCGAAGTACTTCATGTCCACCGGCGCATGCCGGAACCTTTTCACCGCTTCCTCGGCCGAGGTGATCCAGGAACGTCCACTCGGCTTGGACCGGAGATCACGAGTGTGACTCAAGAACACCCGCCACGGCCGTCCGACCGCTGTCACCTGTCAACGGTAACCCGCGGGACGCGGTCATCGCCCGGAAAAAGCTTCAGCGGACCGAAGCGGCCTGTGCTCCCGGGCATCGGGAGCACAGGCCGCGCTGGTGAAGACGCCTATCCCACGCCCAGATACGCCGACTTCACCGCGGGGTCGGTGAGCAATTCCGCGCCGCGGCCGGACTTGGTGACCTCACCGGTCTCCATGATGTAAGCGCGGTCGCTGCGGGCCAGCGCCTGCTGGGCGTTCTGCTCCACCAGCAGCACCGTGGTGCCCTGCTGGTTGATCTCGCCGATGATCCGGAAGATCTGCTGGATCACCATGGGCGCCAAACCCATCGACGGCTCGTCGAGCAACAGCAGCCGCGGACGCGCCATCAGTGCGCGGGCGATGGCCAGCATCTGCTGCTCACCGCCGGAGAGCGTGCCGCCGACCTGTTTGCGCCGCTCGAGCAATCGCGGGAAGAGCTCGAACACCCATTCCAGCGTCCGGTCGTACTCGCCCTTCCGCTTGAAACCTCGTCCGTAGCAGCCCATGTCGAGGTTCTCCTGCACCGTCATGCCGGGGAAGACACCCCGGCCCTCCGGAGCCTGGATCAACCCGTGCGTCACCCGCTCGTGCGCCTTCATCCGAGTGATGTCGCGGCCCTCGAACAGGATTCGGCCGCGGGTCAGCGGCAGCAGCCCGGACATCGCGCGCATGGTGGTCGTCTTGCCCGCGCCGTTGGCGCCGAGCAGGGTGACCAGCTCGCCCTCGGCGACGGTCAGCGAGATCCCGTGCAGCGCTCGGATCCTGCCGTAGTTGACGACCATGCCCTCCACTTCGAGCAGCGGAGCACCCGCGGCAGGAGGCTTGTCCGGCGCCTCGGTCACCGGTGGAGTGACCGCCGTCTCGGCGCCCGGCGCCGCCGCCGGTTCCGGACCAGACGGCGCGCTTTCGCCGCTCTCGCTGCCCTCCGGCACGGCGGGGTCGAATTCGCTCACCTCGGTATCCGGCACGCCGAGGTAGGCCGCGATCACCGCCGGGTTGTCGCGGATGTCCGCGGGCAATCCGTCGGCGATCTTGCGGCCGAACTCCAGCACCACGATTCGGTCGGTCACGCCCATGACCAGCCGCATGTCGTGCTCGATCAGCAGCACCGTGAACCCGTCGTCGCGGATCTTGCGAATCAGGTCCATGAGCGCGGACTTCTCGCTCGGATTGAATCCCGCCGCCGGCTCGTCCAGGCACAGCAGCTTCGGCTCCGTGGCCAGCGCGCGGGCGATCTCCAGGCGACGCTGGTCGCCGTAGGACAGGTTGCGTGCCTTCTCCACCGCGCGCGGAGCGATGCCGACGAACTCCAGCAGCGCCATGCCGCGCTCGATGGCGTCGCGTTCCTCGCGTCGATGCCGCGGCGTGCGGAACACCGCGCCGGGCACCGAGGTCTTGTGCCGTGCGTCGGTGCCCACCACGACGTTCTCCAGCGCCGTCATCTCGCCGAAGAGCCGCACGTTCTGGAACGTGCGCGCGATGCCGAGCCGGGTGATCGCGTTGCGTTTGGTCTTGGTCAGCGGCTTGCCGTCGAAGTACACCAGTCCGGAGGCGGGCTGGTAGATACCGGTGATCGCGTTGAAGCAGGTGGTCTTGCCCGCGCCGTTGGGGCCGATGAGACCGAGGATCTCGCCGCGGCGGATCTCGAAGCTCACCTGGTCCAGCGCGGTGAGACCGCCGAACTTCACCGTCAGGCCGTCGGTGCGCAGCAGCGGCTCACCCACCGCGGTCTCGATATCGCGGCGCGGCGCGACGACTTCCGCGACCGTCTCGGCGTCGGCGAGGTCCGGTATCACCTGGGTGACGTCGACCGTCCCCGCGGACTCGGCCTGCGGCTCGGCCGCGTAACCCGCGGCCATGTCCTCGTTGTCGAACAGCGCGTCACCCGCGCCCGGCCCGGTCATCGGCCCGCTCCGATCGGCTCGACCGCGGCCGGTCTGCGCACGGCCAGAACCACTTGCCTGCCGTAGGTGAGCAGTTTCTGCCGCACCGGGAACAGACCCTGCGGACGCAGAATCATCATCACCACCAACGCGATACCGAAGTACAGATATTTGAGGTCACCCAGCGACTGCGCGCCGCCCTTGCGGAACAGCAGCACGCTGCCGAGCAGCAGCAGCGCCAGCACGCCGGTCGTGACCATGCCGGTGATCACGCCGCGCCGCTGCCAGGTGCCCAACCGACCGGCCCACAGCCGCCAGAAGACGATCAGCGCGACGAACACCGCCACGTCGATCGCCAGCAGCACGTACCCGGTCGTCTCGTTGCTCACCAGGTTCACCGACTGCAACCGCGCGGGCAGATAGGCGATGACGAACGCGCCGAAGATCACTCCGAGCTTGTTGCCCTGACCGCCGATGACCACCGCGCACAGGAACAGCATCGAGTTGATGATGTTGAAGCCGGTGGGGTTGATGAACTGCACCTGCCCGGCGTAGATCGCGCCGGACATGCCGCCCACCGCGGCCCCGATCATGAACGCCCACAGCTTGAACTTGAACGTCGGCACGCCCATGATCTCGGCCGCGTCCTCATCCTCGCGGATGGCCACCCAGGCGCGGCCGACCCGGCTGCGCTCCAGGTTGCCGACCATCAGCAGCACGATGACCACCAGCACCATGCCGAACCAGTACCAGTAGGTGCCGTAGCTGGCGCGGTCGAGCAGGTTCGCGCTGTCGGGGTCGCCGCTGTTGCCGCCGGAGAAGACGCCCTCCGGCTTGCTCTCGGATTCGCCCACGTGCGGGTAGGCCACACCCGACAGGCCGAGGCTGCCGTTGGTGATCTCGGTGAGGTTCTCCGCGAGGAGCCGGACGATCTCACCGAATCCGAGTGTCACGATCGCCAGGTAGTCGCCGCGCAGACGCAGTGTGGGTGAACCGAGGATCAGGCCGGAGACCGCGGTCACCGCGACGGCGATCGGCAGACAGGCCAGCCACGCCCACTCCGGATCCAACCAGCCGCCGTCGGTCTGGTTCCACGGACTGTTCGGGCTGGTGAGCAGTCCGACGGTGTAGGCGCCGACCGCGTAGAAACCGACGTAGCCGAGGTCGAGCAGACCCGCCTGCCCGACCACCACGTTGAGGCCGATGGCCAGCAGCGCGTACATCGCCACCTGCGCCATCACCAGGCCGAAGTTGTAGGAGGGCGTGTTCAGCAGTGGCGGAGGAAACAGCGGCAGCAACGCCAGCAGGATGAGGATCGGGACGCCGACGCCCCACTGCGCGGGCCTGCTCAGACCGTCCCACCAGGTGCGGATCGCATCGCCGAGGCCGCGGCGCGCGGTGTCCGGCGACGCCGTCTTGGTCGTGTCGGTCATGCGCGCGCCCTTCCGAGACTCTCGCCGAGGATGCCGGTCGGGCGAACCATCAGCACAAGAACCAGCACCACGAACGCGACCACATCACGCCACTCGGTGCCGAACAGGATCTGGCCGTACTGCTCCACCACGCCGAGCAGCAGGCCGCCGAGCAGCGCGCCCCGCAGATTGCCGATGCCGCCGAGTACCGCAGCGCTGAACGCCTTGATACCGAGGACGAATCCGCCGGAGTAGATGATCCCGTTGGGAATCTTCAGCGTGAACAGCATCGCCGCCGCGCCCGCGAGCACACCGCCGATGAGGAAGGTCAGCATGATGACCCGCTCGCGTGACACGCCCATCAGCGTCGCGGTGTCGGGGTCCTGGGCCACCGCGCGGATGCCACGGCCGAATTTGGTCCGGTTGATCAGCACCTCGGTGGCGATCGCCAGCACCACCGCCGCCGACACGATCAGCAGCATGATGTTGGTGACGTCCGCGCCGCCGAAGCTGAACTGCACGGTGGGCTCGACCAGGCGGATCGGCTGCTGCGCGTTGGTGCCACCGAGATCGGGGCGGATCTTCGGCAGCACGAAGTGCACCAATTCCTGCAGCACGAACGACATGCCGATCGCCGTGATCAGGAAGGCCAGCGGTTTCGCGCCCCGTTTGCGCAGGGGTCGGTAGGCCACCCGCTCCAATCCGACAGCCGCGCCACCGGATACCGCCATGCCCACGACCATCGCCAAACCCAGATAGACGACGGTGAGCACCACGCCCTGGGTGTACACATCCGCGCTGGCGACGAATCCGAAGATCATCAACCCGATCAATTGCCCGAACAACCCGAGCATGAAGATTTCCGAATGGGCGAAATTGATCAGCCGCAATACGCCGTAGACCAAGGTGTAGCCCACCGCCACCAAAGCATAGATGGCGCCGTAGGTCACGCCGTCGACGGTCAGTCGCCAGAAACTATCGACCAACCCCTCGTAGTTGAAGTCGATCGAACCGGCCGTGAGTTGTATCCCACCGGCCAATAACGTTTGTTTCATTTATTTCTGCCCTCATCCTTTCGCCCACCGAACAACGGCACGTATGGGGATCCGGCCGAATCCCCATACGTGCCGTGCGCCCGGAATCCGGAGCTACTTGACCTCGTACACCCAGATCAGCGCGTTCGACAGCTCGCCGTTGGGATCCCACTTGTACTGACGCGCGAGGCCGGCACCGTCGTACGTCCGTACATGGTCGAGCAGATCCGGGCGGGTCACCTTGCCGCCGTCGATGCCCTTGGCCAGGATCGTGGTGAGGTCGTACGCCTCGACCGAGTAGACACCGGGCGCCTGACCGTTGAGCGCCTCGTAGTCCTTGGCGAACTGCTCCGGGGCGGGACCGCACGGGCACGACAGCTTCGCGCCCTTGGCGGCGCTGCCCGCCTGGGTGACGAACTGCGGGTCGTTGGTGCCGTCGGCGGAGACGAAGACCGCGTTCACGCCACCGGACTTCAACTGCTGGGCCAGCGGCGCGCCCTCGGAGTAGTAGCCGGAGTAGAAGATGGCGTCCGGATTCGCGGCCGCCACCTTGGTGACCGTCGCGGAGAAGTCCTTGTCGCCCTTCTTGATGCTGGCCGCGCACGCCGGGTCCGCGGCGGCGCCGAGACCGTCGGTGATCGACTTCGCCAGACCCGTGCCGTAGTCGGTGTTGTCCTGGATGACGCAGACCTTCTTGTAGCCCGCGGTGTTGACCAGGTACTTCGCAACCGACGGGCCCTGCACGTCGTCGTTGGCCAGACCGCGGAAGAAGGTGGTCCAGCCGTTCTGGGTCAGCGTCGCGTTGGTCGCCGAAGAGGTGACCGAGACCAGCCCGGCGTCGCTGAGGATCTTGCCGGTCGCCTTCGTCTCCCCGGAGAACGCGGGACCGACCAGGCCGATGATCGACCGATCGTTGACGATCTGCGGGATCACCTGGGTGGCCTTCTGGGGGTCACCCTCGGTGTCGAACTGCTTGAGCTCGATCTTGCAACCGGGGTTGGCCTTGTTGTGCTTGTCGAGCGCGAGCTTGACGCCGTTGACGATGTTGATGCCCAGCGCGGCGTCCGGACCGGTCAGCGCGCCCGCCATCGCGATGGCCGTGCCCGGCGCGCAGGTCGCCTTGCCGTCGCCCGCGGGATCGGCCGCCGCGGACGCGTCCGCCTTCGGCACCTCCTTGCCCTGCTGGTCGACCTGCAAGACCGGCTGGATGGACAAGCCGCCCGCGCCGTTGGTGCCCGAGGAATCCGAACCGCTGCTGGTGGATTTGTCGCTACAACCGGTCAGCACCAGCGCGGCGGCGGCGCCGACGGCCAGGACACCGAGCGTCGAGCGACTGCGCCATGTCGAACTAAGCACGTTTCACCTCATCTAAGTTCTGTGCTCCCCCGGGTTCACCGAGGAGGCCGACCATGTCAGCCCGGTCAGAACATAGCGTCGGTACGTTAGTTCCGCATCACATTCGGATCATGCGCGCGACATCGTTTCGAATTCTTGTTCACGATCACGTTTCGTCTGCGTAAATTTTCGCGCGGGCCCCGTCACTTCGGCGTCAGGTTCTCCAACACGACCTCCGCGACCGCCTTCATCGTCGTGCGACGATCCATTGCGGTGCGTTGAATCCACTTGAACGCCTGCGGCTCCGAAAGGCCCTGCGTCTGCATCAGAACACCCTTGGCGCGCTCGACCAGCTTGCGCGTCTCCAGCCGGTCGGCCAGATTCGCGACCTCGCTCTCCAGCGCGGTGATCTCGTGGAAACGGCTGGCCGCCAATTCGATGGCGGGCACCAGATCCGATTTCGTGAACGGCTTCACCAGGTAGGCCATCGCCCCCGCGTCACGCGCCCGCTCCACCAGATCGCGCTGGCTGAACGCGGTCAGGATAACCACGGGTGCAACACGTTTCGAGGCGATCTCGGCCGCCGCGTCGATCCCGTCGCGGCGCGGCATCTTCACGTCCATGATCACCAGATCCGGCCGGTGCTCGACCGCGAGATCCACTGCCTGCTGGCCGTCACCCGCCTCACCCACCACCTGATAGCCCTCTTCGGTCAGCATCTCGACCAGATCCATGCGAATGAGCGCTTCGTCTTCGGCGACGACGACCCGCTTCGCCCCGGCGTCCCGCTTGGTGCCGGCGCCCCCAGCTGCTGTGCTCATAGGTAGACCCCTCTGGTTCCGATGCCCTGTCCCGACCGAACCGAAAGAAAGCCGGGATCGCACGGGGCGACCTTCGGCCTCATCGGGGCTGTCGAGTGATGTAAAGAGTACCTTTCACTTCGGCATAGAACGCATATACCCTGCGCAAACCGTGTGGTCGCGCCGCAGAGACCAACCCATTCGCGTTCCAGCCACCCGACCCGCTATAGTTGCCACCCGGTGCGCCGGGTTGGCGGAACTGGCAGACGCGACGGTCTCAAAAACCGTTGTCCGAAAGGACGTGTGGGTTCGAGTCCCACACTCGGCACTCGCTTCTGGGCGTCCCCTGCTCGCGGAGAGCGCTTGCGGGGGGCGCTCGTCATTTCTTCCGGGGGTGCAACCCCCAGGCCCCGCTCGGCGGGGCTTCGCCCCCCGAACCCCCGAGGTGTGGTTGCGTTGCGGGGAGAGCGCTTACGTGGGGCGCTCATCGCTTCTTCTGTGGGCAACCGTGAGGGCCCTCGGAGGGGCTTCGCACCCGACCCCCGAGGTATGTGGTTGCGTTGCGCGGAGAGCGCTTGCGCGGGGCGCTCATCGCTTCTTCTGAGGTGCAACCCCCAGGCCCCGCTCGGGCGGGGCTTCGCCCCCCGAAACCCCTGAGGTGGGTAGTTGCGTTGGAAGGGGAACGTGGCGTTTGACAGTTGAGGCGCTGCCTCTGCCTCTCTGGTGTAGTCCCCCCGGCTTCGGAGCGGAAGCCCACCTTCAGTGCCGACGAATGGGGGGCGCCGGTTGGGAATGGTGGCGTTCGGGATGAGCACTCGCGAAGTGTCCCGTCTTCCCCTTCTGTGCTGGCGGATGGTGCTCGTGGCCGGTCGAGAGGTGATGTCGGGGTATGAGGGGTGGGTTACCCGTGACGGCATCGCTGACATGGTCTCGGCGGTCGGCGCGTACGGTTCGCGTCCGGCGTCGCCTCGCGCGGTCACCGGCTCTGCACCGCGATCGCATCCAGGGCAGAGCCGGCGAGGGGTCCAGCCCCGCGTTCGCGAATCCCCTTACCGAAGCGGCGAATACGAGGCGGGTGCGCATCGCCGTCATATTACGAAGCAATCACAAGGCAGCGTTTGAATGCGTGCGGTCAGGGGTAAAGGCATGAGGGGAGTCGAACCGTTGCACCTCCCGCAGTGACGTACGTCGCAGGCAGGCGAAAGCGGTGTGCTTCGTGTACAGCGCGCTACGAGCAGATGAATATGTTGTTCCCATATGTGGGACTAACGACTCGAGCCCTTCTGGTAGCCTCCGCGCCGTTTATCGTGGTCTGTATGCACGTCTTGTTCGTCTGCAACGGCAACGTTTGTCGTTCGGTGATCGCCGAGCGGCTCACGCGCGCCCTCGCGGTCGAATACGATCTTCCCTACCTCACCGCCGAGAGCGCGGGAACGCGTGCGCTCGTGGGATTTCCGGTCGAGCCGCTGGCCGCGCAAACCATCGCCGGGCTCGGCGCCGATCCCGGCAGCTTCCGGGCACGGCGCCTGAAGCCCGAGATGATCGACAAGGCCGACCTGGTGCTCACGATGACCGAGCAGATCCGCGACCAAGTCGTCGACATGGCGTTCGGCGCCGGGTCACGCACCTTCACCCTGCTGGAAGCCCACCGGATCGCCCGCGTCACCGGCGCGCGCACGGTCGCAGAATTGCACCGGGCACGCAACGACCTGTCGCTGGTCGGCCGAGAGAACATCGCCGACCCGGTCGGGCTGTCCGCTCAGGCGTTCTGCGAGGTCGGCGACCGTATCGCCGAGGCGCTCGTGCCGCTGCTGCTGGCGCTCGCCCCGCACGAACAGCCGCGCTGGCCGCACGACGAACGCCGTGGACTGGTGATCCGCCCCGGCGGCGCGCCCGCACCGCTGGCGACCTTCCTCGCCGCCCAACGCACCCAGTGATCACCGGAGCCGACCGCGCGCGGTAGGGCGCCGGGATTCACCGCGTATCAACCTGTTATCACCCGGCTGTGTCCTTTTCCGCACCGGACGCATTAAACTCCCGCCGGACAACACTCTCCGCCGTTGCTGGTTCGACACAGGACAGGAAGAAGACATGCCGAAACGCATTTCGGATGTTTCGCTCCATGTTTATGTGACACCGGAAACCCTCGAACGCGTCGTCGACACCGTGCGTGCGGTGGTCGACGACCACCTCACCGACCGTGACGTGTTCGCCTGGCGTTTCACCTTGCCGGTCGACATCGATGACCCCGCCCACACGGCGCTCGCAGGCCGCTGCCCCGCGGCTGTGCCCGGCGCACTCGCGGACGACCGCGGCACCTACGAGATCGCGCTCAGCTTGGTCGGCGCACCCGACCAGCTGACCGGCGACCACATGGCCGCGCTGGAACGGCAATTGCTGCATGCGATCTCGGGGCTCGCGCGAACCGAGCCGGGAGACGAGATCCCGGTCTCGATCCGCGCATCGCAGCGCACCGACGTCGATCTCGACATCGATCGCGACCTCGAACTGCTATAACCCTAACGCCGCGAGGGGAAGTGGCGGATGAGTCCCTCTTGCACCGTGGTGGCGAGCAGATCGCCGCTGCGGGAGTAGAAGCGCCCGGTCGCCAGCCCACGGGATCCCGCGGCCACCGGTGACTCGGTGCAGTACAGCGCCCACTCGTCGAAACGGAACGGGCGGTGGAACCAGATCGAGTGGTTGACCGTGGCCGCGATGATGCGGTCCAGACCCCACGACAGCCCGTGGGTGGTGATGATCGAGTCCAGCACCGTGGTGTCGGACGAATAACCCAGCGTCGCCACGTGGATCAGCGGATCGTCGGGCAGCTTGCCGTCCGCGCGCATCCACACGCGGTTGTGGTTGAGCCGCTCCCCGGTGCCCTTCAGGATCCACGCCGGGTCGTTGGTGTAGCGCATGTCGATCGGATGCGGCGCCTTGACGAACATCTCCAGCTTGTCCTCCAAGCCTTCGAAGCTCTCCTCCACCCGCGGCAGCGTCTCCGGGTCCGGTACCTCCGGCTGGGCGTGCGCGTGCTCGAGTCCCGTGCCCCAATCCTGGAACGCGGCGAGCATGACGAACAGCTCCTGGCCGTCCTGGCTGGCGGTGACCGTGCGATTGGCGAAGGCGCGGCCGTCGCGATGGCGGTCCACCCGGTACTCGATCGGCTTCTTCACGTCGCCGCCGCGCACGAAATGCGCGTTGACGGCGTGCACCGGGCGGTCACCGACCGTGCGGCCCGCCGCGATGATCGCCTGCGAGACGAGCTGACCGCCGAAGGTCCGGCTCCACACCTTCTCCGGATGCTGGCCGACGAACACGTCCTCGTCCATCTGTTCGAGATCGAGCAGACCCAGCAGCACATCCAGGTCGGAGCGCGGCGCGTGCGGGTCCGCGATGTCGACGGGGCTGCTCAGGGAAGCACTCACTAATGGTCCTCCTCACCGATTCGGTGAACGTGGATCAGGTTGGTGGACCCGACGGTACCGGGCGGCGACCCGGCCACGATGACAACCAGGTCCCCCTTCTGGTATCGCTCCATCGACAGAAGTGCTACATCCACCTGGTGGATCATCGCGTCGGTACTGTCGACGGTCGGCACGATGAAGGTCTCGGTGCCCCAGGTCAGCGCCAGCTGGCTGCGCACCTCCGGCAGCGGCGTGAACGCCAGCAGGGGCAGCGGAGTGTGCAGCCGCGCCAGGCGGCGCACCGTGTCGCCCGACTGGGTGAACGCGACCAGCGCCTTGGCGTTGAGCCGCTCGCCGATATCGCGGGCCGCGTAAGAGATCACACCCCGCTTGGTGCGCGGCACGTGGGTCAGCGGCGGCACCCGGGTCGACTCGGTCTCCACCGCGTGCACGATGCGCGCCATCGTGCGCACCGTTTCGATCGGGTACTTGCCCACCGAGGTCTCGCCCGACAGCATCACCGCGTCGGCGCCGTCGAGCACCGCGTTCGCCACGTCCGATGCCTCGGCGCGGGTGGGGCGGGAGTTTTCGATCATCGATTCCAGCATCTGCGTGGCGACGATGACCGGCTTGGCGTTTTCGCGCGCCATCTGGATGGCGCGCTTCTGCACGATCGGCACCTGCTCGAGCGGCAGCTCGACACCGAGGTCGCCGCGCGCGACCATCACCGCGTCGAAGGCCAGGACCACGGCCTCCAGGTTGTCGATCGCCTCCGGCTTCTCCAGCTTGCCGATCACCGGCACCCGGCGGCCCACCCGGTCCATCACATCGTGCACCAGCTCGACATCGGACGGGGACCGCACGAACGACAGCGCGATGAAGTCCACGCCTAGCTTCAGCGCGAATTCCAGGTCCTCGATGTCCTTCTCCGACAGCGCGGGCACCGACACGTCCATGCCCGGCAGCGAGACGCCCTTGTTGTTGGAGACCGGACCGCCCTCGGTGACCCGGCAGACCACGTCGTTGCCCTCGACGCGAGTGACGATGAGGCCGACCTTGCCGTCGTCGACCAGCAGGCGATCGCCTGCCTTGGCGTCCTGCGCCAGTTCCTTGTAGGTGGTGGACACGCGATCGTGGGTCCCGTCGATGTCGTCGACGGTGATGCGGACCTCTTCACCCGTCGCCCAGACGGTTCTGCCTTCCAGGAAGCGGCCGAGGCGGATCTTGGGACCCTGCAGGTCGGCCAGAATGCCGACCGCCCGGCCGAGGTGGTCGGAGGCCTGACGCACCTTCTTGTAGTTCTCGGCATGGTCGGAGTGCTCACCGTGGCTGAAGTTCAGCCGAGCTACGTCCATACCGCTCTCGACGAGTTCGCGGATACGGTCCTCGGTGGCAGTGGCCGGTCCGAGCGTGCACACAATCTTCGTCCGTCGCATCACGGGTAGAGCCTAGTCCCGCTCGGTGCACAGGTCCCGCCCTGGCCACGGTGAAACCTTGGTGAAAAATATGAACTACGCCTCGTAGCCGGCACAAACGGATACTCATCGTGCGACATGGCGCGCCAGCCGGGTCTCCAGCCGAGTCTGCCCGAACCCGAGGATCAGGCAGATCACCCAGTAGTACAACGCCGCGACCCCGTAGAGCGCGAAGAAATCGAAGGTGGGCGCGGCCGCGAGCTGGGCGACGCGCAGCAACTCGGTCACCAGGATGGTCGAGGCCAGCGAGGTGTCCTTCACCAGGGAGATCAGCGTATTGGACAACGGCGGCACGGCGATCCGCGCGGCCTGCGGCAGGATGATCAGCCGCAGCATCATCGGATACGACATGCCGAGCGCCTGCGCCGCCTCCCACTGACCCGCCGCGACGCTGAGAATGGCAGCGCGCACCACTTCGGCCGCGTAGCCGCCGACGTTGAGGCTGAACGCGATCACGGCGGCGGGAAACGGGTCGATCACGATCTCGAACTGCGGCAGCGCATAGAACACGATGAACAACTGCACCAGCAGCGGGGTGCCGCGAATGATCGAGATGTAGCAGCGGGCCGCCGCCGACAGCGGCCACACCGGCGACATCCTGGCCAGCGCGACGAACAGCGCGATCACCAGGCCGATGGCGAAACTGATCGCCGTGAGCGGCAGCGTCTTGGTGACGGTGGCCTGCAGCATCGGCCACAGGTTGTGCCAGATGAGATCCCGGGTGGCGGCGTCCATGAAGGTGGTCGGCTACTGGCTGACGTCGGTCCCGAAGTACTTCTCGGAGATCTTCGCCAGGGTGCCGTCGGCGCGCAGCTGGTTCAGCGCGTTGTCCACGTCGGTGATCAGCGCGTCGCCTTTACGCGCGGCGAAGGCCTGCTTGCTCACCGACCCGGTCCGGCCCGCGACCTTCACGCTCGTGTCACCGGTCTTCTTGGTGTATTCCGCGACGGCGAGGTTGTCGTTGACGGTCGCGTCCACGCGGCCGTTCTTCAACAGCTGGACGGCCTGCACGAAGCCCTCCACGGCCTCGACCTTCGCGCCCGCCTCGGTGGCGACCTTGCTCCAATTGCTGGTGGCCGACTGCGCGCAGGTCTTGCCGTCGAGATCGGCTAGTGCGGTGATGGTGTTGTCACCGGCTCGGGTGACGATCACGCCCGCCGATGTGGTGTACGGCGCCGACAACGCGTACTTGCCCGTGCGCTCGTCGTTCACGGTCACCTGATTGGCCACCAAGTCGAAACGCTTGGACTCCAGGCCCGCGAAGATGGCGTCCCACGGCGTCTGCACGAACTCGACCTTCTTGCCGAGCTTGTCGCCGACCGCCTGGATAACCTCCACGTCGTAGCCGGTGAGCTTGCCGTCGGAACCCTGGAAGCTGAACGGCGAGTAGGTGCCCTCCGTTCCGACCTTCAGCACATTAGGGTCACTGCCGCCGCACGCGGTCAGTCCGGTGGCGGCGACGACGGCGAGCATGGCGGCGGCGAACAGCTTACGGCGCACGGGATCCCTCTCTTCGGTGCGTGGAGCTCCACACACGGCACGCGAATCCGAGCCATGCTACGCCCGGAGCTACCCGAGCGACAGTATCGCGATCGTCGTGCGCGAAAGAGTTGCGCTCCGTGGTCCCGGCCCGGTGCCCGCCGGCAGAAGAACGCGTCGCGCCCTCCTGTCGGCCGGCATCGATACCGTCGCCGTCAGTCGCGCAGCGGGCGGCCTTGCGAATCCGGCACCTTGCCGACCAAGATCATGATGCCGTCGATGAGGCCCCAGATACTGCCGAGGCCGCAGGTCACGATGGTGACCGCCAGCTGGGCGACGCCCAGGCCGGTGTAGCCGAGGTAGAAGCGGCCGACGCCGAAACCGCCGAGGAAGATCTGCAGCAGACCCGCGATCAGCTTCTGCTTGTCCGACAGCGGTACGCCGAACGGGTCGCGGCCCCAGGGCGCTTCCGGGTCGTTCGGGTTGTAGCCCTGCGGACCACCCGGGTACGGGGCCGGTGGGTAGCCACCCGGCTGCTGACCATAGGGGTCAACGGGCTGGCCGTACTGGGGCTGACCGTACGGGTCCGACGGCGGGTTGTACTGCGGCTGACTCTGCGCCTCGAGCGGCTTGGTCAGATCCGGGCCGGTGCCGGGCGGGCCGTACTGCGGGCCCCCGGAACCCGGATTCTGCTGGTAAGGGTCGGTCACTCATGTCCTCCTCATTAGTGCGGGCACCCTCTTGTCGGCCCCCGGCCTTGCTGGATCGCCGAACTGCCGCTCGCGACGATCACGAGTCATTGTCACCGGGATCGACCGGGTTGTCGCCCCGGGATGGTTCGGTCCCGCGAGTAGTTATCGCGGCGGGTCGCCTGATCGTTGCCGCGAACGAGAATTCGCTGTCGGCGGCGACGGATCCGACCCAGGCACGCACCGAACGATCAGCTGTTGTCCGAGGCCGACTTCTCCGAGGCCGACTTCTCCGAATCCACCTTCTTCGGCGCGGTTTCGGTGGACTCGGTTCCGGCCCCGGCAGCCTCTGCCTCGGATTGCCCGCCCGATTCGGTCGCGCCGGACTCGGCATCGGACACCGCGCTCTCGGACGCGGCGGCATCGGTCTCGGACGCGGCAGCATCGGTCTCGAACGCGGCAGCGTCCGGGGACTTCTCGGCCGACGCCGCTCCAGCGGCACGCAGCGCACGGATCTGCCACGGCCACGGACGCGGGCTCGCGCCGGGCTGCAACTGCTCGGGCGTCTCTCGGCCCTTCGTCGCGAAGACGAAGTAGGCGATCGCGCCCAGGAACACGACGGCGGAGGTGAACGAGTTGATCCGGATACCCGCGATCTTCGTCGCCTCGTCGGCGCGCATCAGCTCGATGAAGAACCGGCCGAAGCAGTAGCCCGCGACATACAGCGCGAACAGCCGCCCGTGGCCGATCCGCAAACGCTTGTCCACCAACACCAGCAGCACGACGACGAGCACGTTCCACAGCAGCTCGTACAGGAAGGTGGGGTGCACGATCTTCTCGACCACGCCGGTGGAGACGCCGTTCATCAT
The DNA here is from genome assembly GCF_023501985.1 of Nocardia sputi. Taxonomy (NCBI): domain Bacteria; kingdom Bacillati; phylum Actinomycetota; class Actinomycetes; order Mycobacteriales; family Nocardiaceae; genus Nocardia; species Nocardia sputi. The sequence continues at coordinate 131,646 of NZ_JAMFLC010000019.1, forward strand.
GTCGAGCCGGCCGTCGTCGCCCACCCGCCGGTAGATCTCCAGGCCCCACGGCAGGTCGGTCTCGCGTCCGTAGAGTTCTTGGTTGAAGTAGTTGCCGAGCCTGCCGATGGCCTGCGCCAGCAGGATCGGCGGGGCGAGCGCGTCGCCCAAGGCGGGCAACGGGATCCGGTACACCCGGCAGCCGATCCAGGCGCCGACGCCACCCAGCAGCACCGCGCCCCAGATACCGAGCCCGCCTTGGTAGATCTTCAGCGCGTCGACCGGATTCCCGTCCGCGCCGAAGTACTTCTGCCAGTCGGTGGCCACGTGGTAGAGCCTGCCGCCGACCAGACCGAACGGCACCGCGAACATCGCGACGTCCAGGATCGCACCGGGCTGCCCGCCGCGAGCGCGCCAACGCCGTTCGCCCCACCAGATCGCGACGACGATGCCGAGGATGATGCACAGGGCGTAGGCCCGCAGCGGGAACGGCCCGATCTGCCACACGCCCTGCGCGGGGCTGGGGAGGTAGGCCAGCACGGCGCCGCTGACGCCGCCGTCGGCCAGGACACTGTCTGCGAGGACTCGTAACGTCACGGGGCAACCGTAGCGGAGAGTCTCAGCCGACTCGCCACCAACGCACCGCCCCTGCCGTGGCCGGGCACGCCCATGCCGCGCGCGACGCTCCCACCGCCGTGAGAGCTATCGCCTTCTCGGGTCATCGGGGGGCCAAGGGCGCGCGGTGCAGCACACGACGAGGCCACTCACGCATAGCGGCAGACGGTCCGGGAGCGGTACGCGAGTTCGTTCGTCCGCCGTCGCGGAGGACGCGGTTTCGCCACCGGCGGGTGGCTACGACGCGACGGTCGCCGACCGCACCCCTCGAGCCAGTTCCGCGGTGAGTGCCCGCACCGCGTCCAGTCCGCGGCCCGCCGCACTCACCAACGCCGAACCGACGATGACACCGTCGGCGTAGGAGGCGATCTCGGCGGCCTGCTCGCCCGAGCGAACACCGAGGCCGACGCCGATCGGGATGTCGGAGTGGGACCGGATGCGGGCGCACAGCGCGGGCGCTGCCGAGGACACCGCGTCGCGCGCGCCGGTGACGCCCATGGTCGAGGCCGCGTACACGAAACCGCGGCTGGCCTCGAGCGTCTTCACCAGGCGCTCCTCGGTGGACGACGGCGCGACCAGGAAGATGCGGTCCAGATTGTGCGTGGACGAGGCGACGAACCAGTCGTCGGCCTCCTCCGGGATCAGGTTCGGGGTGATGATGCCCGCGCCGCCCGCGGCGGCCAGATCCCGCGCGAAGCTGTCGACGCCGTACTTGAGTACGGGATTCCAGTAGCTCATCACGACGGCCTTGCCGCCCGCGCCGGTGATCGCCTCGACCACGGTGAACACGTCGCGCACCCGCACGCCGCCGCGCAACGCCTGCTCGGCCGCGGCCTGGATGGTCGGGCCGTCCATCACCGGATCGGAGTAGGCGACGCCGACCTCGATGATGTCGCATCCGGCCTCGACCATCGTGCGCACGACCTCGATGGAGCCGGCCAGGTCCGGGTAGCCCGCGGGCAGGTAACCGATCAGCGCCGCCCTGCCCTCGGCGCGGCAGGCGGCGAAGGTGTTGGCCAGGCGGGATTGCTGGCTCACTGGTCGGCCTCCTGCGGCTCGTTCTCGGCGCCGAACAGCCCGAACCACCGCGCTGCCGTATCCATGTCCTTGTCGCCCCGGCCCGAGAGGTTCACCAGGATGACCGCGCCCGGGCCGAGTTCCTTGCCCAGTTGCAGCGCGCCCGCCACCGCGTGCGCCGACTCGATCGCGGGGATGATGCCCTCGCTGCGGCTGAGCAGCAGCAGCGCGTCCATCGCCTCGCTGTCGGTGACCGGCCGGTACTCGGCACGGCCGATGTCCTTGAGATAGGCGTGCTCGGGGCCGACGCCCGGGTAGTCCAGGCCCGCCGAGATCGAATGCGACTCGATGGTCTGGCCGTCCTCGTCCTGCAGCAGGTAGGAGTAGGCGCCCTGGAACGCGCCCGGTGTCCCGCCGGTGAACGTGGCCGCGTGCCGCCCGGTGTCGACACCGTCACCGGCCGCCTCGTAGCCGATCAGCCGCACGTCGGCGTCGTCGAGAAACGCGTGAAAGATGCCGATGGCGTTGGAACCGCCGCCGACACAGGCGACGACCGCGTCGGGCAACCCGCCGGTCGAGGCCTGGACCTGGGCGCGGGCCTCCATGCCGACGATGCGCTGGAAATCGCGCACCAGCATCGGGAACGGATGCGGACCCGCCGCGGTGCCGAAGCAGTAGTAGGTGTCGTCGGCGTTGGTCACCCAGTCGCGCAGCGCCTCGTTGATGGCGTCCTTGAGAGTCTGCGAACCCGACGTCACCGAGATCACCTCCGCGCCGAGCAGGCGCATGCGCGCCACGTTCAACGCCTGGCGCGCCGTGTCGACCGCGCCCATGTAGACGACGCAGTCCAGCCCGAGCAGGGCGCAGGCGGTCGCTGTCGCGACGCCGTGCTGGCCCGCGCCGGTCTCGGCGATCACCCTGGTCTTGCCCATCCGCTTGGCGAGCAATGCCTGACCGAGCACGTTGTTGATCTTGTGCGATCCGGTGTGGTTCAAGTCTTCGCGCTTGAGCAGGATGCGGGCGCCGCCCGCGTGCTCCGACAGCCGCGTGCACTCGAACACCGGCGACGGACGGCCGGTGTAGTCGCGCTGGAGCCGGTCGAGCTCGTTGAGGAAGGACTCGTCGAGCCGTGACTTCTCGTACTCGGCGGTGACCTCCTCGATCACGGCCATCAGCGCCTCGGGGACGTGCCTGCCGCCGTAGACGCCGAAGTGCCCGCCCGCGTCCGGCTCGTGGCCGCTGCGCTGGGCGATGCCGTCACTGGCCCGGGGTAGTGCCGTCACGCCCGTCACCGGCCCCGCCGCGCGGGCTTCGGGCAGGACGGGTGGGTACCCGCGGTCACCAGCTCCGAGACCGCCGCACGGGGGTCGCCACTGGTCACAAGTCCCTCGCCGACGAGGACGGCGTCCGCGCCCGCACCCGCGTAGGCCAGCAGGTCGGCGGTGCCGCGGATGCCCGACTCGGCGATCCGGATGACCTCGGTGGGCAGTCCGGGCGCGATCCGAGCGAAGACGTCGCGGTCGACCTCGAGCGTCTTGAGGTTGCGGGCGTTCACGCCGATCACCGACGCGCCCGCCTCCAGCGCGCGGTCGGCCTCCTCCTCGGTGTGCACCTCGACCAGCGCGGTCATTCCCAGCGACTCGGTGCGATCGATGAGGGAGGACAGGACGTCCTGTTCCAGCGCCGCGACGATCAGCAGGATGACATCCGCGCCGTGCGCGCGCGCCTCGTGGATCTGGTACGGGCCGACGACGAAGTCCTTGCGCAGGATCGGGATGTTCACCGTGGCGCGGACCGCGTCCAGGTCGTCCAGCGACCCGTTGAAGCGGCGGCCCTCGGTGAGCACGCTGATGATCCGGGCTCCGCCGTCCTCGTAGGCCTTGGCCAGGCTCGCGGGGTCCGGGATGTCCGCCAGCTCGCCCTTGGACGGACTTGCCCGCTTGACCTCGGCGATCACGCCGATGCCGTCCTCGAGCAGCGCGGCGCGGGCGTCCAGCGGCGCGGGCGCCGCCGCGGCGGCCGCCTTGACCGCCTGGAAGTCGAGAAGGGCTTCCCGAGCGGCCACATCCGCGCGGACCCCGTCGAGAATCGAGTCGAGTACCGTCATCTGGCTCGAATCCTTTCTGGGGAGACGGACTTGCTACCTGAGAATCCCCCCAGGCGCTGTCTCACCGATGCTGACAAAGAATAAATGGACCTACCGGGCGCGTACGCGCCGGGGCTCGGGTTGAACCACGCGGAAGGGCTCGGCGCAAGGTGGCAGCCGCCACACCCGGCGCGCGGGGACAGCTCAGCGGCCACGTCGGCCCACCTCTCCGTGGTCCGGATTCTCCGGAGGCGGCTGCCCGCCGGAAGGTTCCTCGGTCGGGTCGGTGCCCGCGTCCAGCGCGTCCCACAGCACGCGCTCGGACAGCTGCGCTGAGGGTCGCTCGTCCGGGGACTGCGTGCGCCGCTGCGTGACCTCCGCCGTCGCGGCGGCGCGCCGGAAGACCGGGTTGTCGTACTTGCCGGACAGCCGTGCCGCCTCGGCGGGCATACGCGCCAACAGCGCGCCCGCGCCGAACGCGGCGATCGCGCCGAGCAGCGCCAGCACGGCCGGAAACGCCGACGTGGTCGCCTCCTCCACCTGTGCCCGTGCCGGGAGCTCGGCGAGTTTCGCGGCCCGCTCGGCGAGCTTGCCGGAGTCGGTCAGCAGCGCGAACGCGGGCACCGCGGCCACCGCCGCGACCAACGCGATCAACACGCCGACCACCCGGCGTAGCCAGCCCCTGGTGGCCAGCACGGCCGCGATCGATGCGAGCAGTACCAGCGCCAGCGGCGTGAGCGCGCCGAACCACACCCCGCCGTCGAGCTGATCGGTGCGGGGTTGGGTGAGACCGTCGGAAGAGGTGACCGTCACCCAGGTCATCCGGGACGACGCCCACAGTGCCGCGGCGGCGGCAGCGAGCAAGACGATCGGGCCCACCGGGTATTTCCGGCGCGAATCGTCGCCGGCGCCGGGCGATCCGGTGGGCGGGGCGGATTCTTCGGCCGAAGGCAGGGATTCCCGTGTCGTGGCGCTCGTATCCGGGGCGGGCTCCCGCGCCCGGCCCGGTTCGTCTTCGGGACGGGCAGCCGTCATCGCGGTCCGCCGTCCGCCGTATCCGGCTGCGTGCCGTACGCCCGCACCGTCCGGGCCGCCGCGACCGCCTTCAGCACCGCCATCGCCTTGTTGCGCGCTTCCACGTCCTCGTACTCCGGATCCGAGTCCGCGACGACTCCCGCGCCCGCCTGCACGTAGGCCGTGCCGTCCTTCAGCAGCGCGGTGCGGATGGCGATGGCGGTGTCGGCGTCACCGGCGAAGTCCAGATATCCGACGACGCCGCCGTAGACGCCGCGCCGGGTCGGTTCGAGTTCCTCGATCAACTCCATCGCGCGCACCTTGGGCGCACCGGACAAGGTGCCCGCCGGGAAGCACGCCCGCACCGCGTCCAGCGCGATCCGCCCGGGCGCCAACCGGCCCGAGACCGTCGAGACCAGGTGCATGACATGGCTGTAGCGCTCGATGTGCCGGTACTCGGTGACCCGCACGGTGCCCGGCTCGCACACCCGGCCCAGGTCGTTGCGGCCGAGGTCGACGAGCATGAGGTGCTCGGCGTTCTCCTTCTCGTCGGCGAGCAGGCCCTTCTCCAGCAGGAGGTCCTCCTCCTCGGTGGCCCCCCGCCAGCGGGTGCCCGCGATCGGATGGGTCGTCGCCACGCCGTCTTTCACGGTCACCAGCGATTCCGGACTGGAGCCGACGATGGAGAACGCGGTGCCGCCCTCGCCATCCGGGATGTGCAGCAGGTACATGTAGGGGCTGGGATTGGAAGCGCGCAGCATCCGGTACAGGTCGATCGGCGCCCCGTCGTAGTCCATCTCGAAACGCTGCGACAGCACCACCTGGAACGCCTCGCCCGCCTCGATCTCCTTGACCAGGCGACGCACACCCGCACCGAACTCCTCGGTGGTGCGCCTGCGCCGGTATTCGGGCTCGGGCCGGTCGAACACCGACACGGTGGAATCGGCGGGCTCGCCGAGCGCGGCGGTCATCCGGTCCAGCCGGGCCACCGCGTCGTCGTAGGCCTCGTCGACGCGTTCGGCGGTGCCGTTCCAGTTGACCGCGTTGGCGATCAGCGTGATCGCGCCCTCGTGGTGGTCGAACGCGGCCAGATCGGTGGCCAGCAACAAGACCATCTCGGGCAACCGCAAGTCGTCCATGGCCAGCTCGGGTAGTCGCTCTATGCGGCGCACCGCGTCGTAGCCGAGATACCCGACCATGCCGCCGGTCAGCGGCGGCAAGCCGGGCAAACGCTCGGTGCGCAGCAACTCCAGCGTCTCGCGCAACGCGACCAGCGGATCGCCGCCGGAGGGGGCATCCACCGGGATATGGCCGAGCCAGGCCGCCTCGCCGTCGACGACGGTCAGTGCCGAAGGGCTTCCCGCGCCGATGAACGACCAGCGCGACCACGACCGGCCGTTCTCCGCGGACTCGAACAGGAACGTGCCCGCCCGGTCACCGGCGAGCTTGCGGTAGGCCGAGAGTGGAGTCTCCGAGTCCGCCAGCACCTTTCGGGTCACGGGGACGACCCGATGCTCCGCGGCCAGCTGATGGAACTGCTCGCGGGTCGTGGTGGTGGGAGTGGACGCGCCTGGCATGTACTCATCATCCCAGGCCGGGCCGACCGACCGGTGAGCGGTGCCGGTGACACGGCGAAGGACGCGACAAACCCGACAAATCAGGTCGACCGTCCGGTTCCCACGCGGCCGCGGCAGGTGTGGCCGGGCTCACTACACTCGCGGCGTTCCACGTCGCATGCGGTATCCATCTCGAGAGGAAACAACTGATGTACCCCTCGCAATCGGTAGCGCCCGAGGGCCCTCGGCACGTCGCGGGCCGCCACGTCCCGCGCCTCGACACCTCGCGGTCGGCGGGCACCGGTCAACCGGCCCACCCCCCCGGCGTTCCGAGCAACGCGCTCGCGTCCTTCGTCACCTACGTCAAAGCACTGGAGTCCCTGGACAAGAACCGATTTCCCGACGAGTACGCCGTCCACAGCCATCGCATCAAGGAGCTGAAGCCGTTCCTGCGAGCCCACGGCATCCTCGACGTGATGGCGATCAAGAACCCTGAGGTGGCAGCGCTCATCGGCGCGTAACCGCACCGCGCACCCCCCGGCTCGTGCCCGGCCACCGACGCGGCGATCCGATCGCGGGCGGCGTATCGACGGGCACGAGCAACAGGTCCGCCGCCCGCGCGCCTACCCGATTCAACCAAGCGCCCGGTAGTGTGCCCGGGTATGCAGCAAGGACAGCTCGCCCCTGATTTCGAGCTTCCCGATCAGTCCGGCACCCCTCGCTCGCTCGACGCGTTGCTGGCGAACGGCCCCTTGGTCCTGTTCTTCTATCCCGCGGCGAATACGCCCGTGTGCACGGCCGAGGCCTGTCATTTTCGCGACCTCGCCGCCGAATTCGCCGCTGTCGGCGCAAGCTGCGTCGGCATCAGCACCGACGGCGTGGCCACCCAGGCGGGATTCGCCGAGAAGCAGCGTCTGGGCTATCCGTTGCTCTCCGACGCCGACGGCGCCGTGGCCGCGCGGTTCGGCGTGAAGCGCGGCCTCCTGGGCAAACTCGCGCCCGTGAAGCGGCAAACGTTCGTCATCGACACCGACCGCACCATCCGCAAGATCATCACCGGCGAGTTGCGCGCCGCGGTGCACGCCGACGAAGCACTGAACTACCTGCGCACCAGGTAGAAGGCACGGCGCGCCGGGTCCGCGCAGCCGCTGCCGAGCAGTGGTGCGGCCTAGGCTGGATCCATGACTTCGACCGACGTTCAGCCGGGCGGACGCAAACCCGTGGCAGCCGTCTGGCGCACCCGGATCATCGGTGGCGCCGCGGTCGTCGCCGTCCTCGTCATCCTCTACTTCATCCTGTCCGCGTTCATCCCACGCTGGTGGGCGCAGCGGGTCGGGTCGACGGTGCAGGGAAGCTTCGCCAAGGGCATCGGCTGGGGTCTGTTCTACGGCGGGTTCTGTACCGTCGTCACGCTTTTCCTGCTGCTGTTCGCCGTGCTGATGTGGCGGCGCAAGGCGGGTAAATTCCTCGCGGGCGCGGCCGCGGTCGTCGCGATCCTGTTCGCGATTCCCAACCTGATGACGCTGACCATCGTGCTGGGCAACAGCAGCGCCGCCCACGCGGGTGAGCGTGTTCTGGATGTCGACGCTCCCGCCTTCCGCGGCGCCGCGCTCACCGGGGCCCTCATCGCGACGCTGCTGTTTCTCCTCGCGGTCGCGCTGTTGCTGCTGCGCAGGTGGCGCCGCACGCACCCGCGGACGCCGAAAGCCGAGGACATGCCCCCACCCGCCGTGTGAGTGAACTCACGTCATGCAGCATCTTTATGACGGTCGAGCGAAGTCGTGGCAAACTCGATGTCGCGGGTGACTGTGCACAATTTTCTCGACAATCACTAGGACTACGGACAAAACCACGTCACTTGGCTTGAAAGAAGGCACACAGTGACGAAGTGGCTCGACCCGGTCGAACAACGAGCTTGGCGCGCAATCGTTGCGCTGATGACGCGGCTGCCAGGAGCCTTGGACACCCAGCTCCAGCGCGAGTCCGGCGTGACGCATTTCGAGTACTGGGTACTGACCCTGCTGTCGGAGGAACCGGGGCACCGACTGCAGATGAGTGAGCTTGCCCACAAGGCAAATGCATCGCTATCGCGGCTGTCGCATGTGGTGTCCAAGCTGGAGCGCATGGGCTGGGCGCAGCGCTCGGCGACCGCCGGGCGGCGCGGCGTGCAAGCCGTCCTCACCGACGAGGGGTATCTCAAGGTCGTCGAAGCCGCGCCCGGATATCTGGACGCCGTGCGGCACTTGGTCTTCGACGGCCTGGACACCGCGCAGAAGGCCCAGGTCGCCGAGCTGGGCCAGCTGCTGGCCGAGCGGCTCGCCGACGTGCTCGACCAGCCCGGCGGACTCGCCGCGCCGAGCCGGGACGACCACCGCCCGAACGGCGCCTAGCCGGGCGCGTTCACCGATCGCGCGGGCAAGAGCACGTCCGAGTCGAAACAGGTATGCGTGCCGGTGTGACAGGCCGCGCCCGCTTGATCGACGACCAGCAGGATCGTGTCACCGTCGCAGTCGAGCCGCACTTCGTGCACGTACTGGGTGTGGCCGGAGGTCTCCCCTTTGACCCAGTACTGCTGCCGGGAGCGCGAATAGTACGTCGCCTTGCGGGTTTCCAGCGTGCGCGCCAACGCTTCGTCGTCCATCCACGCGACCATCAGCACGTCACCGGTGGCGCGTTCCTGCGCTACGGCCGACACCAACCCGGCGTCGTTGCGCTTGAGACGGGCGGCGATAGCGGGATCGAGACTCATAGCACCGTTATAACAGGGGCCTGCGGGGGCCGGATCGCCCGGAGTGCGCGGTCAGCGCGCACGGGAGCGCTGGAGTTCGCCGAGCGCCTCCCAGGTCCGCCGCTGGTCCTGCGGGGTGGTCAGATCGGTTTGCGAGAAGACGACCTCCGTCGCCCCCGCCGCGAAGTACTCCTCGACGCGCGCCGCGATGGCTTCCTCGTCTCCGACCACCACGAGCTCCGCCGCACGCGACGCGCCGGACAGCTCGATCATCCGGGCATAGGAGGGGATGTCGTCGTAGAACGCCGTCTGGGCCGCGGCCGCCGCACGGGCGGCGTCGATGTCCGCGGTGACCACGCCGGGGACGAGGGCGGTGATCCGCGGCCGCGGCCTGCCCGCGCGCTCGGCCGCCGCGGTGAGCGGCGCGACGATGTGTTCGGCCAGCGCCTTGGGGCCGACGAGGAAGGGCAGGGTGCCGTCGGCCAGTTCACCGGTGACGCGCAACGCCTGCGGTCCCATGGCGGCCACCAAGATGGGCACTGGTGGGCGCGCCCCGGCCACCGCGGCGGGCATCGGGGCGGCCGCGGTGAGCGTCTCCCCGTGGAAATCGACCGCACCGGTGTGCACCACGGTGCGCAGCGCGGTGAGGAACTCGCGCAACCGGGTGATGGGCCGGTCGAAGGAGCCGCCGAACACCGGTTCGGCGAACGATCTCGCGCCGAGGCCCAGACCGAGACTGAACCGGCCGCCGGTGGCCGCCTGCGCGGTCTGCGCCTGAGCGGAGGTCAGCAGCGGATGACGCGCGGTGATCGGCACCGCGGACGTGCCGACCGCGAGTTCGGGCACCGCCCGGCCGACGATCCCGGCCAGCGCGATGGCATCGCTGCTGAAGGTCTGTCCGAACCACAGCGAGGCCAAACCGGCGGCGGCCGCCGACACACCCAGCGACACCGCCGCGTCCACGGCGTTGTCGGTGGCGTCGAGGGAGAAGGGAGACAACGCGATACCGATGCTCATGCCCGAAGCAACCGTGATACCGCGACCCGCCTTCCTGCTCGGCCGATTCCCGCCAATCGCTACCGGATAACGATCTTCTCCGCCCGCATCGACTCCTTGACCTGGCCGATGGTGAGGTCGCCGAAGTGGAACACGCTGGCCGCCAGCACCGCGTCGGCGCCCGCGTGCACGGCCGGGGCGAAGTGCTCGACCGCGCCCGCGCCCCCGCTGGCGATCACCGGCACCGTGACGGCCGCCCGCACGGCACGAATCATCGGCAGGTCGAAACCGGCCTTGGTGCCGTCGGCGTCCATCGAATTGAGCAGGATCTCGCCGACACCGAGTTCGGCGCCGCGCACGGCCCATTCGACGGCGTCGATGCCGGTGCCCCGTTTGCCGCCGTGCGTCGTCACCTCCCACCCGGAGGGGGTTTCCGGCTGCCCCTCCGGCACGGTGCGCGCGTCCACCGACAGCACGATGCATTGGGAGCCGAATCGCTCGGACATCTCGCGCAGCACCTCCGGCCGCGCGATCGCGGCGGTGTTCACCGAGACCTTGTCCGCGCCCGCGCGCAGCAGACGGTCCACGTCCTCGACGGTGCGCACCCCGCCGCCGACGGTGAGCGGGATGAAGATCTGCTCGGCGGTGCGGGTCACCACGTCGATCATGGTGCCGCGGTCGCCGGTGGAGGCGGTGACGTCGAGAAAGGTCAGCTCGTCGGCGCCCTGCGCGTCGTAGAGCGCGGCCAGTTCGACCGGATCACCCGCGTCACGCAGGTTCTCGAAGTTGACGCCCTTGACCACCCGTCCCGCGTCGACGTCCAGACACGGGATCACCCGTACGGCCAACGTCATTGCCTCACCCTTCCTCCGCGGCCGCCGGGTCGGCGACCGTGCAGATCATGTCGAGCAGTTCCTCGTGCACTCCGGGCGCGGCCGCGAGCACGGAACCGGAGGTGATGGTCCACGGACGGCCCACCAGGTCGGTGACCACACCGCCCGCCGCACGCACCAGGGCGACGCCCGCCGCGTTGTCCCAGGGATGGTGGCCGAACACGATCGCGCCGCCGAGCACGCCGGAGGCGGTGAACGCCAGATCGATGCCGGTCGAGCCGTGCATGCGCACCCGGGAGGACAGCCTGCTCAGCGGGCCGAGCAGGTCGAAGCGGAACTGTCCGGGGATGCGGCCGTCGGAGTCGACGTTGAACGCGCCGAAACCGATCATGGCCTCGGCCAGCTTGCCGCGCGGCAGCGGGGGCAACGGCCGCCCGTCCAGCAGCACCGGACCTCCCGCCATGGCCGCGTAGCGGCGGCCGAGCAGCGGCAGCCAGGTCAGTCCCAGCACCGGCTCCCCGTCGCGGACCAGTGCGAGCAACATGCCCGAGAGCGGGTGCCCGGAAGAGTAGTTGAAGGTGCCGTCGATCGGGTCGAGCACCCACGCCGTGCCGGAGGTCAGCTGCGGGCCGCCGAACTCCTCGCCGTGCACCTCGATCCCGGTGCGCCGCAGCAGCTCGGCGGAGACGGTGCGCTCCAACTCCAGGTCGAGTTCGGTGGCGAAGTCGTTGCGGCCCTTGTCGACCGCGCTCGGCGCGCCGATACCCTCGACGAACCGCGAGCGCACCGAGTCGAGAACCTCGCTCGCCTCCGCGAGCAGTGCCGACAGCTCCTGGGTCATCTCACCGCGGCCAGCGCCTCGGGCAGGGTGAAACGTCCCGCGTACAGCGCCTTGCCGACGATCGAGCCCTCGACGCCGTCGGGCACCAGTTCGGCGATCGCGACCAGGTCCGCGATGGTGGAGACGCCGCCGGAGGCGATGACCGGGGCGTCGGTGGCCGCGCAGACCTCACGCAGCAGATCCAGGTTCGGGCCGGTGAGCGTGCCGTCCTTGGTCACGTCGGTCACCACGTACCGCGAGCAGCCGTCCCGTTCCAGGCGCTCGAGCACCTCCCACAGGTCGCCGCCGTCGCTGACCCAGCCGCGGCCGCGCAGCCGATGCTCGCCGTCGACGATGCGCACGTCCAGGCCGACGGCGATGCGCTCACCGTGCCGGGCGATGGCCTTCGCGCACCACACCGGGTCCTCCAGCGCGGCGGTGCCGAGGTTGACCCGGGCACAGCCGGTGGCCAAGGCGGCCTCGAGACTCTCGTCGTCGCGGATGCCGCCGGACAGTTCCACTTTCACGTCGAGTTCCCCGACCACGCCCGCGAGCAGCTCACGATTCGAGCCGCGCCCGAAGGCTGCGTCCAGGTCGACCAGATGCACCCATTCCGCGCCGGCTTCCTGCCACGCCAGCGCCGCCTCGCGAGGCGAGCCGTAGCTGGTTTCGCTTCCGGCCTCTCCTTGCACGAGGCGCACGGCCTCTCCGTTGGCGACATCGACGGCGGGTAGCAGCACAAGACTCACGAGAGCAGCCTAGTGGCTACCCGGCCGCGGACGAGCGCAGGGCCTGGGCGGATGGGACCTCGATCACCCGGTGCGGGTCAGCCGCTATGGGCGTCGAGGATGCGGGTGAGCAGCGTGACCAGGGTGCGCCGATCCCTCTCGGTGAAGCCGGCGAGCAACTCGTCCTGGGCGAGGGCCAGCCGCTCGTGGAGCTCCTCGAGGTGGCGGGCGCCCGCGGCGGTGAGGGTGACGATGTTGCGGCGGCGGTCGGCGGGATCGGGGCTGCGCTCGACGAAGCCGCGCGCGGCGAGATCGTTCACCGCGGCGACCACGTCGCTGCGGTCGATGCGGGTGCGCCTGCCCAGTTCGGCCTGGCTGTCGGGGCCGAACTCGCCGAGCGTGGCCAGCAGCGCGTAGTGGTGACGGCGGGAGCCGGTCGGTTCCAGGGCGCGCTCCGTCGCCCGATTCGCCACCAGGGCCACCTGATTGACCAGCCTGGTGGGCAGGACCCGGAGCCGTCTCGCGGCGCCCTCGTGCGCGATGTGCATGCGGCCACTGTACCAACACTTGTTGGCGTCACCCACAATCTGATACGTTGGCACACCCAACGTTGGAACAACCAACGTTATTTCCGAAAGGTCACTGCGATGCGCAAGATCCGCCTGGCTCTCCCCTTGCTCGCCGTTCCCCTCGCTGCCCTGACGGCCGCCTGCACTTCCGCCGCCGACCCCACGCCGGAGGTACGCGAAATGCTCGACCGTCAGCAGATCACCGCTCTGGTCGACCGGCTCGGCCGCGCCTTGGACGAGGGCCGCTTCGACGATCTGCGGGCGATCTACACCCCCGACGCGACCGCGAAGACGCCCGGCGGCACGGCCGAGGGCCGCGAAGCGCTGATCGCCCAGGCCAGTCGCAATCACACCGGCGACAAACGCATCCAGCACGTCATCGGCAATGTGCTGATCGACTTGCGCGGCGACGCGGCTGACGTCCGGGCGAACTTGATCGCCACCTTCGCGCCCGCCTCCCCGGGCGGGACGATCCCGCAGCCGCAGTACACCCTCGGTGAGATCTACCGTTTCGACGCGGTGCGCACCGGGGAAGGCTGGCGCCTGTCCCGGGTGCAGACCACTCCGATCTGGTCCACCGGCACCCGGCCGTGATCAGCCGGTGGCGAGCACACGTGCGCGATAGCAAGCCAGAGCGGCGAGCACCGCGCACAGTGCCGTCACCGCGGCGGCCGCGATCCGCAGGCCGTGGCCGACCTGGAACTCCGTCGCCGCGCGTTCGATCTCGGCGAGCGTGTGGGAGTGCCGGTCGTCGAACAGGATCGACGCCCGCGGCCACAGGTAGAGGATCGACAGCAGGAACTGCCCGCTGAGCAGAGCTGCCAGCGAGAGACCTAGCCATCGGCGTCCGATCCGGTAGATCAGCGACACTGCGCCCGCGACCGACGCGCACAGCGTCAGCGCCGCGCCGAGCGGGCGCATGATGTCACCGACGGCGACGACACTCATGAATTGCTCGGTGAGCTCCAGCGATTCGGGAACGTCGCGAAAGATGTTGGGATACAGCAGCAGTGTTTCCGCGGCGGTCGTCGCGAACGCGAAGCTCGCGATCACCGCGTAACCGGTGAGCACCGTCAGCGGGACGATGACGCTCTTCATAGCGGCCTCCTCGCATCGAAGGTAGATCCGAAGCGGCCGTCCGCGGATCCGGAGCGAGCCCCCATGGACGGGTCGACCGGATCAGGGTCTACCCCGAGTCACGTGCTCCCTGATCGGCCGTCGGCTCGAGGCGAGCACCGGCTCCCGGACGCACGCCGTGATCGGTGGACGTCTGGCCAGGCGCGCGAGGGCGCGCGCCGGGAGGCACGAGAAACATCCGGCGGCGGGCGCCGAAGGCCGATGTCGCCGCGAGATCGACGCGGCCCGTGCGGCGCGGCCGGTATCGTCTCCGCTCGGCGACCACCCCCGGCCGCCGCTTCCACCTCGCACAGAGGAAGTGCATGTCACGATCGAAACTCCCCGCCGCCCTGTCGCTTTCGGCAGCCGTCTGCTGCGCGGCGCTCGCCACCGCGCCCGCCGCCATGGCCGCCCCGCCCGAGGAGGCGCGCCTCGCCGGATGCGAGTTCGGCTCCGCCGCGGCAACCTACGACTACGCGCGGTTCGGCGACCACGCCCGCCGGATGCTCGACCTCAGCACCGGAGAGTTCCGGGCGGAGTTCGAGAACTTTCGCGCCAACATCCAGTCCAGCGCTGAGGCCGCGCACACCCGGGCCGAGGCCGAGTCGGCCGACTGCCGCATCGTCTCCGGCGACGACAACCGGGCCGAGGTGGACGTCGACGTGGTGCGGACAGTGACCAGCGACGAAACCGACGGCCTTCCCCAGACCGGCCGCATCTCGATGACCGTGACGGTGGACAACGTCGACGGGCGCTGGCTGGTCAGCAAAGTCCGGTCGCACTGACCCGGCGGGGCGGGTCCCGCGCTGTCGGTGCGCGGGATTCGCCCTACAGCGAGTTCACCCAGTTACGCAGCAGGTGCGCGCCCGCGTCACCGGACTTCTCCGGGTGGAACTGGGTGGCCGAGAGCGCACCGTTCTCCACCGCCGCCAGGAACGGCACCCCGTGCTCGGCCCAAGTCAGCTTGGGGGCGGCGAAGTGCTCGCTGGGCGGCAGATCCCAGGTCTGCGCGGCGTAGGAGTGCACGAAGTAGAAGCGGGTGTCGACGTCGAGACCCGCGAACAGGACGCTGTCGGACGGGGCGGAGACGGTGTTCCATCCCATGTGCGGCAGCACCGGCGCGGACAGCCGGTCGACCGTGCCGGGCCATTCGGCGCACCCGTCGGTCTCCTCGCCGAACTCGACGCCACGCTCGAACAGGATCTGCATGCCCACGCAGATGCCGAGCACCGGACGCCCGCCTGCCAGCCGCTGACCGATCAGGCGCTCGCCGCGCACCCCGCGCAGCCCCGCCATGCACGCGGCGAAAGCCCCGACGCCGGGCACGACCAGACCGTCGGCGGCCAGCACGACTTGCGGGTCCGCGGTCACCTCGACGTGCGCGCCCGCCCTGGCCAGCGCCCGTTCGGCCGAGTGCAGGTTGCCCGAGCCGTAGTCGAGCAGGGCCACGGATTTCGCGCTCACAGCGCTCCCTTCGTCGACGGGACCCCGCTCACCCGCGGGTCGGGTTCCACCGCGGCGCGCAGCGCGCGCGCCACCGCCTTGAACTCGGCCTCGGTGACATGGTGCTGGTCGCGGCCGTAGAGCACCCGGACGTGCAGGGCGATGCGCGCGTTCGACGCGATCGACTCGAACACGTGGCGATTGAGCACGGTGGAGTACGGCGCGCCGGGACCGGACCCGGGAATCACCGCGTGCAGCAGATGATCCGGCTCACCGGTGTGCACGCAGTAGGGGCGGCCGGACACGTCGACCGCGGCGTGTGCCAGCGTCTCGTCCATCGGGATGTAGGCGTCACCGAACCGGCGGATACCCGCTTTGTCACCCAGCGCCTTGCCGAGCGCCTGACCGAATACGATCGCGGTGTCCTCGACCGTGTGGTGCGCCTCGATCTCGATGTCGCCCTCGGCGCGCACGGTCAGATCGAAACTCGCGTGCGCGCCGAGCGCGGTGAGCATGTGGTCGTAGAACGGGACGCCGGTGGCGATCTCGGTCTTGCCGGTGCCGTCCAGATCCAGTTCCACGACGATGCTGGATTCCTTGGTGACCCGCTCCACCCGGGCGGTCCTACTCATGCTCATGTCCAATCGGGTTGTCGCCGAGGGCTTCCCGGCGCTGGTTCATCGCGGTGCGAGGTCGGTGCCGGCCAGCAGCCCGCTGACCCGCAGCAGTTCGTCGTTCTCGGCGGCGAGGCCGATGGTGGTGCGCAGATAGCCGGGAATGCCGACGTCGCGGATCAGCACGCCGTGATCGAGGTAGCGCTGCCAGGTGCGCGCGGCGTCGGTGAAACGGCCGAACAGCAGGAAGTTGGCGTCGCTGGGGATCACGTCGTAGCCGAGTTCCCGCAGCGCCGCCGCCACCCGGTCGCGCTGCGCGGCCAGTTCGGCGACGCTGCCGAGGGTCTCGTCGGCATGCCGCAGGGCCGCGCGCGCGGCGACCTGGGTGACCACCGACAGGTGATAGGGCAGCCGTACCAGCAGCATCGCGTCGATCACGGCGGGCGCGGCGACCAGATAGCCGAGCCGGCCACCGGCGAACGCGAAAGCCTTGCTCATCGTCCTGGTCACCACGAGCTTCGCGGGGAACCGGTCGATCAGCCCGATGGCGCTGGGCTGTGCGGAGAACTCGCCGTAGGCCTCGTCGACCACCACGATGCCCGGGGCGGCCGCGAGGATGCGCGCCAGGTCCTGCTGCGGGATGCTGTGGCCGGTGGGGTTGTTCGGGCTGGTCACGAACACCACGTCGGGTGCGCGCTCGGCGATGGCGGCCAATGCGTGGTCGACGTCGAGGGAGAAGTCGGCGTTGCGCTTGGCCTCGATCCACTCGGTATCGATGCCTTCGGAGATGATCGGATGCATCGAGTACGAGGGCACGAAACCGAGTGCGCTGCGGCCCGGCCCGCCGAAAGCCTGCAACAGCTGCTGCAGGATCTCGTTGGAGCCGTTGGCCGCCCAGACGTTGCCGGTGTCCACCGCGACGCCGGTCTGCGCGGTCAGATACCGCGCCAGGTCGGTGCGCAGCGCGACGGCGTCGCGGTCCGGGTAGCGGTGCAGGTCCGCGGCGGCGGCGCGGATCGACTCGGCGACGTCGTCGATCAGCGCCCGGCTCGGGGGATGCGGGTTCTCGTTCGTGTTCAGCTGCACGGGCACGGTCAATTGCGGTGCGCCGTAGGGTTTCTTGCCCCGCAGGTTGTCCCGCAGCGGCAGTTCGTCCAGGGTCAGGTCCGCGCCGGGCGCGCTCACCGCGCGCGTCACGACAGCGCCTCGAAACGCGCCCGCACGGCCTGGCCGTGGGCGGGCAGGTCCTCGGCGTTCGCCAGCGCCACGACGTGGCCCGCGACATCCTTCAGCGCGGCTTCGGTGTACTCGACGACGTGGATTCCGCGCAGGAAGGTCTGCACGCTCAGACCGGACGAGTGCCGCGCGCAGCCCGCGGTCGGCAGCACGTGGTTGGAGCCCGCACAGTAGTCGCCCAGGCTGACCGGCGCGTACGCGCCCACGAACACCGCTCCGGCACTGCGCACCCTGGCCGCGACCGCGGGGGCGTCGGCGGTCTGGATCTCCAGGTGTTCGGCGGCGTAGGCGTTCACCACGCGCAGCCCTTGCTCGATGTCGTCGACCAGCACCGTGCCGGACTGCTTGCCGCGCAGCGCCTCGCCCACCCGGTGGGCGTGCTTGACCACGGTCAGCTGCGCGGTCAGCGCCGCGTCCACCGCGTCGGCCAGGTGCTCGCTGTCGGTGACCAGCACGCTGGCGGCCAGCACGTCGTGCTCGGCCTGGCTGATCAGATCGGCGGCGACGTGCACCGGGTCGGCGGTCGCGTCGGCGAGGACGGCGATCTCGGTGGGGCCCGCCTCGGCGTCGATGCCGACCAGGCCGCGGCACAGCCGCTTCGCCGCGGTGACGTAGATATTGCCCGGACCGGTGATCAGGTCGACCGGTTCCAGCTGCGCGCCGTCGGTGTCGAGACCGCCGTAGGACAGCAGGGCGATGCCCTGGGCGCCGCCGACCGCCCACACCTCGTCGACGCCGAGCAGCTGCGCGGCGGCGAGGATGGTCGGGTGCGGCAGTCCGCCGAACTGCGCCTGCGGCGGCGAGGCCACCACGAGTGAGCCGACGCCCGCGGTCTGCGCGGGCACCACGTTCATCACGACGCTGGACGGGTAGACGGCGTTGCCGCCCGGCACGTACAGGCCGACCCGTTCGACGGGCACCCAGCGCTCGGTCACCTTGCCGCCCGGCACCACCTCGGTGGTCTTGTCGGTGCGCCGCTGATCGGCGTGCACCTTGCGGGCCCGGTCGATGGACTCCTCCAGCGCCGCGCGCACCGCCGGTTCCAGCCGCTCCAACGCGGCTTCCAGCTCGGCCGCGGGCACCCGCACCGTCGCCGGGATCACGCCGTCGAAGCGCTCGCTGAATTCCAGCGCCGCCGACACACCGTGGTCGCGGATCGCCTCGACCACCGGCCGCACCTGATGCAGCACCGAGTCCACGTCGACTCCCCCGCGCGGCAGCGCGGCGCGCAGCTCGGCGACGGAGGGAGTACGACCGCGCAGATCGACGCGGGCGAGCTCGATGCGGGTTGTCATGAGGTGTCGGTCCTTGTCTCCAGCTGATTGCGCAACAGGAAAGTTGCAGCTACCAGCCTAGTGGGCCGACGCCAGCCGTTATCCGCGTGGTCCGGGCGGTCGGCGCGCGCCGGACCCGTGTGCGCAGGTCCGCCCCTCGGGAGCGTTCGTGGAGTGCGGCGAAGTGTGTCGCCGCTCTCGTCCGAGGCCGACCCGCGCTGGTCTCCCGGGCGATGTGCCGGATGCCCCGGCACGACGACCAGTAGCAGGTCGTCTACTTGGTGTCGCTGTCGATGAGCAGACGCCCGCCCGAGCTGATCACCCGCAGCGTCAGGCTCTTGGTCTGGCCCTCGACCGTGATGCTGGCCAGCCGCATGTCGACCGACCCGTCGTCGTTGTTCGTCCGCCTCGCGGCCTCGATGGTGTTGAAGTCGTCGATGGTCCGCGCGTCCCAGTACTGCCGGAAGGCCTGCTCGCTGCCATAGGTCTTCTGCGCCGCCGGTGTCAGCAGTGCCCACGACCCGGACGGATTGGTATAGAAGTCCTCCACCAGGCGACCCGCCGACCCGATGTCGACGCGCTCGCCGGAGCTGGGGGTGCGTCCCAGCTCGGCCGCGACGGTCGAGGTGGTCCCGGGCCTGGTCGTCGAACTCACCGACGGCGGGCTCGCCTGCGGACCCGGCGAATCGGAGTCGGACTGAGTGAACGCGCTGATCAACAGCGCGGAGACGGCGGCCACCGCGCCGACGAGTGCGCCGATCAGCACCGCGCGCCGTTTGCCCGCCGGCCGCTGCTGCGGTTGCGGGCGCGGCTGCGCCATGGTGCGTGGATGGGCCGCGGTGTCCGGGTGCGCGGGCCGCGCGGGCGCGGGGCGGGGACGCGGCTGACGCTCGGTGGGCGTGTAGGGCGCCGACGCCATCGCCGACGGCCGCAGCGCGCGGGTCGCCGATTCGGGCTCACCCGCCCTCGGGCGGGTGAACGCTTCGCTGGCAGGCACGAACCCGGCGGCCACCGGCGCGGGACCGGCGTCGGCGAACGCGGCGAGGTGATCGCGCGCCGCCCGCATGCTCGGACGCTCGGAGGGCTCGGGGCTGAGCAGGTCGAGCAGGAAATCCGTTGCGGGACCGGCGTTGCGCGGTTCGCTCAGCTGGCCGTTCGCGGCGGCGTAGAGCACCGCCAGCGGATTGGAGCCCGCACCGTAGGGCGGTTCGCCCTCCAGCGCGTGAAACAGCGTGGCACCCAAGGCGAAGACGTCGGATGCCGGACTGGGATCGGAGCCGCGGGCGACCTCCGGCGCGAGATAGGCGGCGGTGCCGCAGATCAGCCCGGTCTCGGTGAGGGTGACGTCGCCGGTCGCGCGGGAGATGCCGAAGTCGGTGATCTTCACCGTGCCGTGATCGTCGAGCAGGATGTTGCCCGGCTTCACATCACGGTGCACGATGCCCGCCTGGTGCGCGGCGATCAGGGCCGAGGCCACCTGCTCACCGATCCGGGCGACCTGGGTCAGCTCCAGAGTGCCCTGCGCGCCGATGACCGCCGCGAGGCTCTTGGACTTGAGATACTCCATCACCAGGCACGGCTCGCCCTCGTGCTCGGTGATGTCGAACACGACGATCGCGTTCGGATGCTGGAAGCGAGCGGCGTTGCGGGCCTCCCGGATCGCACGCTGGCGCACCACGACGCGCTCGGCCTCGGGCAGGCTCGGCTGGATGCGGATCTGTTTGACGGCCACGGAGCGCTGGAGGCGTTCGTCGACGGCACGCCAGACCACGCCCGTGCCGCCGCTACCAATCCGCTCGACCAGGCGGTAATGCTCCGCGATCAACTGACCGGTATCGATGGCGCCTACTCCGAACCTTCTCGAAATCGTGACATCCCGCATATTGATTACTCACGCGGTCCGGGGATGAGTGTAGCTGGCTTCGGAATGCTCGCACGCGGCAGCCAGACCTTCGGGTGCGCCCGAATCGACCGAAACGGACTATCGGCGCGCCCGCAGCATCCGGCCCGCCGCGTCCACCGCGGGCGCGGAACTGCTCGCGTCGCTGATGAACACGGCAAATGCCAGGTCGCCGTCGATGCCGACGAACCAGCCGTGCGCATGCGCGTCATCGATGTACTCCGCGGTGCCGGTTTTGCCGAGCAGGCCGGGAATGTCGCGCAATTGGGTCGCGGTGCCGCCGGTGATCGTCTCACGCATCATGGCTTTCAGCTGGTCGGCGACCTGCGGCGGCAGCGCGTCCGGGGTCCGGTCCGGAGTGCCCGGCCTGCTCGCGACGAGGGTGGGCGCGGGCGCCGCGCCGCGGGCGATGGAGGCGGCGACCAGCGCCATTCCGAACGGCGACGCTGTCACCTGCCCTTGACCGATCGCCGACTCCACCCGCAGCGCGGAGGTGCCGGCCGGTGGCACTTTTCCGGTGACGGTGGTCAGGCCCGGTGTGACGTAATCGATCCCGAGTCCCAGTTGTGCCGCCGCTTTCGTCAGCGCGTCGGCGGGCAATCGCACGGCCAGGGCGCCCATCGTGGTGTTGCAGGAGCGGGCGAACGCGGTGTGCAACGGGACCGATCCCAGATCGAAGTTGTTGTCGTTGGGGATGCGACGGCCCTCGATGTCCGCGGTGCCCGGGCAGGGCAGCACGGTGTCGGGTGTCACGGTTCCCGCCTGCAACGCGGCGGAGACGGTGACCGTCTTGAACGTCGAACCCGGCGGGTAGAGCCCGGTCAGCGCGATCGGGCCCTGCGCGTCGGCGGCGGCGTTCTGCGCCATCGCGACGACGTCGCCGGTCGAGGGCCGCAGGGCGACGATCGCGGCGGGCTGGGCAACCGGGGCCAAGGCCGCCTCGGCCGCGCGCTGCAAGCCGGGATCCAGCGTGGTGGCGATGTCGGCGGTGGGCCTGGGGTCGGTTCCGGCGACGCGCTGGGTGCCCTGGGGCGTCTGGGCGCGCACCGCCCATCCGGCGTTCGCGTCGGCGGACTCCTGCCACAACTCGGCCAGTCCGGACAGGGTCGGTCCGGACAGGGCCTTGTCGGTCGTCAGCAACCGGGTCTGCGGCGCGAGGGTGACGCCCGGCAGCGCGGTCAGGCGATCCCGGATCGCGGCGAGGTCTGTCTCGCGCAGGGTGATCGCGGTGATCGGTTTTCCTTGCGCCGCGGCCAGTTCCGCTTGCAGCGACTGCGGGGTGACGCCGGGTGCGAGCGGGCCGAGCAGGTCCGCGACCGCGGAGAGGTCGGCGCCGGAGCCGACGTTCACCAGCGTGACGATCTGCTCGGTCATCAATTCGCCGCCGGCGGCGTCGAGTACGCGGGCAGGTCTCGGATAGACCCTGCTGTAGCTCAACGGGCCCGCGTCCAGTCCGGGGGCGACCGTGGCCGGATTCCACTTCACCCGCCATCCCGCCCCGTCGTCGCGCGCGGCGCCGTTGGTGGTGTAGGTCCACTCGGACTTGCCGTCCGCGCCCAGCTTCCAGGTGGCGGCCAGCGCGAAGTCGTTCTCGTCGGCCGAGCGGACCTCGAAGCGCACGTCCTGGCCGAGCCCGTCGTAGAGCGCGTCGAGGGTCTCGGCGGCCTGGGCCGGGTTGTCGGTGAGCGCGGCGGCCGCGGGGATGTCGTCGCGGTTGAGCGCGTCGGCGAACTGCCCGGCGACGGTGTCGGGCTGGTCCGGGCCGGACGAGCAGGCGGCGAGCACGAGCATCGGTGCGGCGAACAGGACGAGAGATTTCCGGTTGGTACGCACGCGCTCGACCTTATCCGGCCGTGGCGGATCGCGATCTCAGTCGCGCGACCAGGGCGCCTGCGCGAGGGCGGCGGCGTCGGCGTCGGCGAGGTCGATGTCGAACACTTCGGCGAGGATCTTGGGCAACTCGGTGGGCGCCAGCTCTCTCGTGTCGCTCGTGCCGTCGGGGTACTCGGTGACGAACGTGGTGCCGTCCAGCACGTGATGCACCTCCGGGTGGAAACGCTGCACATAGGGCCGGGTGGTGAAGGGGGAACGCGGCGAGGTCGACACGAAGTGATTGCCGACGGCGTAGTCGATGCGGTACTGCGGATTCACGGTGAAGCTGTGCCGGTCGACCCAGCCTTCGCGGCCGTACTGGTGCAGCACCCACAGCTCGGAATCCAGCTCCCCGCGCGTGCGCTCCAGCCGGAACTTCCATTCTCCCGCCGCGAATTCTCCGGTCTCGCCGGACAATTCGAAGGGCACGAGCGGTCCGGCGCCGAAGCCGACGTCGCACAGCCACACCCGGTCGTCGTCGGCGGTCGTCACGCGCAGCAAGGCGTGGGTGGCGGGCCGCAATCCCGCGCCCGCGCCCATGCTCACCCGGCCGCTGAGTCCGGTGACGCCGAAGCCGAGCCGTTCCAGCGCGGCCGCGAACAGTCCGACGTTCTCGTAGCAGTAGCCGCCGCGACGGCGGCGCACCATCTTGTCCTGCAGGGTAGCCAGGTCGAGCGGGATCGTCCTGCCCAGGATGATCTCGAGGTTCTCGAACGGGATCGCGGTGGTGTGCGCCCGCACCAGTTCGTGCAGCGTCCGGACGGTGGGAGCGCACTCGCCGTCGAAACCGATCCGGGCCAGATAGGCGTCCAGGTCGAGTTCGGCTCCGTTCCAGTGGTAGGCCGGGTCGGCCGGTTTGCTCATCGCGTCCTCGCTTCGTCGGTCGGTTTTTTCGGTCAACCGCACCGGGACGCGATCATGTTCCCGGCCGCCGCCTCATGCCGCGCACTTCGCACCCGGCGGGGCGGGCGGGGTGGTGACGACGCCGTGCGCGACGTCCACGAGGTAGTCGCGATCCGGGCCGTCGACCGGTTCCGCACCGAGCAGCAGGCGCTCGACGACGCAGCCGCCTTCGAAGAAGGCCGGGCCGACGCTGTGGTCGCCCGGGACCACGCGCCCGTTCAGGTCGCGCCCGGTGACGACGGTGTACATCGAAGTGGGCTTGCCCGCGGCGACGAGCCCGGCGCGCATCTCGACGCTCGTGGCGTAGGGCACCACGTCGTCGGCGGTGCCGTGGACGAGGAACGCGCGCCGCACGTCCATCCGGGCGGCCAGCAGTGCGGGCGAGCGTTCGACGTAGGCGAGCGGACAGGTCGCGGGCGGGCAACCACCCGCGTCGCGCTCGATCTGCGCGGGCAGCGCCGGATCGACGGCCACCGCGCCCAGCCACATCGTGAAATCGTCGGCGGGACCGTAGTTGTCGACCCAGTAGTCGAACATCCCGCGCGGACCGTGCGCCACCGCGAGACCACTGGTGATGCCGCCCTGGCTCCAGCCCCACAGCACCGTGCGCGTGATCGAGCGGTGGCTCTGCCGGTACCACTCGGTCGCGGCGACGATGTCGCGCCAGCCCGCCCACAGATTCCACTCGCCGGTGCGCCATACGCTGTCCGCGGAACGCAGATCCATCGACAGGATCGGAGTAGCGGTGCGGCGCGCGATCGAGTCGAGATAGCCGGCGAAATCCGCCGACGACCCGTCGTGCCCGTGCACCGCGACCACCAGAGCCTGCGCCGCCACATCGCCCTCGGCGCACCGGTAGGGCTCGTACACCCACCCGGTCGCCTCCTCCCCGTCCACGGTCACCGCCACCGGGTGGACAGCCACACCCCCGGCGCACACCTGATCCGCCGAAACCCGCGGCGCCGCAGAGGTTGTCATCACGAGCGCACCGACCAGCGCGCAGCACAGCACGAGTATCGGAGAGGCCTGGCGCATCCTCGGATGATGCCACGCCGTCGACGTGTCCCCGCGCAGACGCATCACGACGAGCAGCCCGCCCGCGGCCGCCGCGACACCCACCACACGGCAGTCATCCCCGCGCTCAGCCCGTAGGCGGCGCCGAGAAACCAGTAGGCAGCGGCCGAACCGGCGGACTGATCCCGATTTTTTGGGGGCAGGACCCGGCGTCCGCGCGCTGTTACGGTCCGGGTACTCATTTCGAGTCCGGACGGCACGGGTCCGCGCGTTCGGACGTCTTCTCATGGAGTCAGCCATGACCATCGCACCTCGCCGCATTCCCGACGCGACCCTGATCAGCACGCTGGCGGAGACCGCCGCGACGTGGCGAGGCCAGCTGCTCGTGAAACGGAACGAGTTGCGGGGCGGAACTTTTCGAGACGCGGCGGTTGCCCTGTGCGCGTGGATCGCGGTGACCGACGGCCCTGCCGCGGGCGGCGACCGCGCCACCGTCGCCGAGTTCCTCACGGCCGACCCGGTTCTGCGGAATTTCCCGGTCGACGACCTGCGTGCGCTGTTCGAGGACAACTGCAATCGGCTGGCGAACAATCCGGTCCTCGGCTGCGCGCACGTGCTACGGCAGATCGCCAAAGCGGCGGACAAGCCCGCCGAAGCGGACGCGGTGGTCCGGATCGGCATCCTGATCGGCAGCGGGGCCGGCGCCTGTGGCCCGGAGGCGATCGATGCCCTCCACGACGCTTGCCGGACCTTGCGGCTGGCTCCGGAGCACTTCGGCCTCTGAATCCGCCGAACGCTACGATTCGCCTATGCGTTCGATTGATGCCGCCGAGCGGCGCGCTCGGCTGGCGGTGCGGCACCGGCTCGCGACGCCCGAACGGTCCGGGCTGGTCGACGAGATCGCCCGTTCGCTGGTCGCCCTGCACGCGACCGATCCGGCGACCGTCTTCCTCTCGGTCGCGGCGCGTGGCAAGGGCCTCACGCCCGCGGATGTCGAACGGGCGCTCTATGAGGATCGTTCGCTGCTGCGGATGCTGGCCATGCGCCGCACCATGTTCGTGGCGCCGGTGGACCTGGTGCCGATTCTCCAGGCCTCGTGCGCGGACGCCTTGGCGCACAAGCAGCGGCGCACCTACGGCAAGTACCTGGCGCAGGCCGGTATCGGGGACGGTGACACGGCGGGCTGGTGGACCGAGGTCGAAGCCGAGACGCACAAAGCGTTGCTCGCCCGCGGCGCGGCCACCGGCGCGCAGCTGAGCAAGGACGTCCCCCGGTTGCGCACCCAGGTGAACACCGCGCCGGACAAGGCGTATTCGAAGCCGACGAACATCACCACCTGGGTGCTGGTGGCTCTGGGCTGCGAGGGCCGCATCGTGCGCGGGCGGCCGAACGGCAGCTGGGCCAGCAGTCGATACACCTGGGCGCCGATCGAGTCGTGGTTGCCCGGCGGCGTCCCGTCCGTCCCCGCCACCGAGGCTCGCGTAGAGCTGGTCCGCCGCTGGTTGCGCGCCTTCGGTCCCGCACCCGTGTCGGACGTCAAGTGGTGGACCGGATGGACTCTGGGCGAGGTTCGCGCGGCGCTCGGCGCGCTCGAGCTGGTCGAGGTCGACCTGGACGGCGTGACCGGTGTACTCCTGGCCGACGACGTGGAACCGGTCGCCGCGCCGGAACCCTGGGCGGCGCTGCTGCCGGCCCTGGATCCGACGCCGATGGGCTGGCAGGCGCGGGAGTGGTATCTCGGCCCCCACGCACCGAGCCTGTTCGATCGCAACGGGAACGTCGGCCCCACCGTGTGGTGGGACGGACGGATCGTCGGCGGCTGGGCACAGCGCAAGGACGGCGAGATCGTCTACCGCCTCCTCGAAGACGTGGGAGCCGACGCCGACGCGCTGATCGCCGCGCAAGCGCAGCGCGTCGCCGAATGGTTCGGCGAGCTGCGCACCATTCCCCGGTTCCGGACACCACTGGAACGCGAGCTCACCGCCTGACCGACCGGAGACCCGACCCGCACCGGGTAGTTTGAGCCGCATGGAGATTCGCGGATTCGCCGAGAGCGACCGGGCCGCCCTGCGCGCTTTGTTCGTGCGCGCGGGTGCGGGTTCGCCGACCGAGTCGCTGTGGGGGCATCCGGAATCCGAGGCGGCCGTCTATCTGGAGCCGTACATGGATCTGGAACCGGCGTCGCTGTTCGTCGCGGAGCACGAGGGCGAGCTGGTCGGGTATCTGACCGGCTGCGTGGGCAGCGCGGGGTTTCCCAGCGAGAGCGAGCGCATCGATCAGGCCATCCGCCGCTATCGCCTGGTGTTCCGCCGTGAGCCCGCCGGGTTCTTCGCACGCAGCATCGCCGATGTCGCGGGTGCGGCGATCCGCCGGGCTCCGACGGCGGGAGATTTCCGCGACGAGCGCTGGCCCAGCCATCTGCACATCAATGTCGCGCCGGAGGCCAGGGGCACCGGCGCGGCCGACCGGCTGATGGTCCGCTGGCTCGAGCGCCTCACCGAAACCGGTTCGCCCGGCTGCCATTTGCAGACGCTGGTGGAAAACGTCCGTGCCGTCCGGTTCTTCGAGCGCATGGGATTCACCGCCCACGGCACCGAGCCCCTGGTCCCCGGCCTGCGCTATCGCGGAGCACGAGTGCACCAGCGCACGATGGTGCGCGACAGCTGACGGGCACGCGACGGCGATCCCGGAGTCGACCGCGTGCCACTACTCCCAGCGGCGGAAGTACACCGACTTGTGCGGTCGACCGGGCTGTCGAGCCCGCCGCAGCCACTTCACCGTCACGGGTTCCGGGAAAGCAAACGCGCCCGCAAGCGACTCCCCGGTGCGGTCATTGCTCGAGGGGCCGAGGTCAGCTCGCACCTCGACCGCGTGTTTCGAGCTCCGGGCTCGAGACCGGCCGAACTCGAAGTCACGGTCCCTGCTGCCGGTGACGGTCCCGCGACCGCACGGCCGAGCCGGTGTGCTGAGGATTCCGCTACATGTCCAGCCCGAGGTCGAGCACACGGACCGAGTGGGTGAGGGCGCCCACGGCGAGGTAGTCGACGCCGGTGCGGGCGTAGTCGGCGGCGACCTCGAGGCTCAGGCCGCCGGAGGACTCCAGTTTCGTTCGCGGAGACGCGGCGTTGCGGCGCTGCACGGCCGCCTGGGTCTGCCAGAGCGGGAAGTTGTCCAGCAGGACGAGTTCCACGTCCTCGGCGAGCACGACGTCGAGCTGTTCGAGACTGTCGACTTCGACCTCGCAGGGGATGTCGGGGGCGGCGGCGCGCACCGCGCGCAGCGCCTCGACCACCGATCCCGCGGCGACCACGTGGTTGTCCTTGATCAGGGCGGCGTCACCGAGACCCATGCGGTGGTTGACACCGCCGCCGACGCGCACGGCGTACTTCTGCAGCGCGCGCAGGCCGGGCAGCGTCTTGCGGCTGTCCCGGATGCGGCAGGAGGTGCCCGCGACGGCGTCCACCCATGCGGCCGTCGCCGTCGCGATGCCGGACAGATGGCATACCAGGTTGAGCATGGTGCGCTCGGCGGTGAGCAGCCCGCGAGTCGGCGCGATCAGGGTCAGCACGGACTGTCCCGGCGAGACCCGGGTACCGTCGGCGACGCGATCGGTGATCTCGTAGTCGCCCGCGCCGATCACCTCGTCGAGCACGAGCAACCCGGCGTCGAGCCCGGCCACGGTCCCCGGCTCCCGCGACACCACCGACGCCTTGATGACCGCGTCCGCGGGCACGGTCGCTGTCGTCGTGACGTCCGGGCCGTAGCGCAGGTCCTCGGACAGCGCGGCGCGGATGATCCGCAGCACCTCGTCGCGATCCAGGGCGGCATCCAGGGCCATCGAAGTTCCTCTCTCGCCGAGCGGGGCCGGTGGACGGCTCGGCGGCTGTCGTCAGGGGATGGGCGCGTACTCGGGTACGCCGTCGTTGTTCAGCCGGATCGGGAGGCCGTGACGGAGTTCGGGAACGGCGTCCGGGTGGTCGGACCGGGTGTGACAGCCGCGGCTCTCGGTGCGGGCGAGCGCGGCCAGCAGCAGCGTGCGGGCGGCGAGGGTGAGCGCGGCGTCCTCGATCCCGGCGATCGGGTGGGTGAGGGTGGTGTTCGTGTCGCGCCGGGTGACCACGTCATCGAGCCGCTTGAGCGCTTCGGCCAGACCGGCGCGGTCGCGGACCACCGAGGCGTGCGTGGTCATCAGACCCTGCACCACCTCACGGGCGGCGTAATCGGCGGTGCGAGCGGGTAGCTCGCGCACCCCGGCCCGCTCGCCGAGCCGTTCGGCGGCGGCGGCCCCGGCGCGCTC
Organism: Nocardia sputi; assembly: GCF_023501985.1. NCBI lineage: Bacteria > Bacillati > Actinomycetota > Actinomycetes > Mycobacteriales > Nocardiaceae > Nocardia > Nocardia sputi. Next base: position 160,256 of record NZ_JAMFLC010000019.1, read on the forward strand.
ACCGACCACCAGTCCCTCGAGCAAGCTGTTGGAGGCCAACCGGTTCGCCCCGTGCAGACCTGTGCGCGCGACCTCACCGGCCGCGTACAGACCGGGCACTCCGGTGCGGCCGTGGGTGTCGGTGACGACTCCCCCGCACTGATAGTGCGCGGCGGGCGCGACCGGGATCAGGTCCGTGCGCGGATCGATGCCCGCGGCCAGGCACGAGGCGGTGATCGTCGGAAACCGTCGACCGAAGCCGTCGATCGACCGCGCATCGAGGTAGACGTGCTCGGCGCCGATCGCCCGCATGCGGGCGGCGATGGCACGGGAGACCACGTCGCGGGGGGCGAGGTCGCCGCGCGGATGCACCCCCGCGGTCACCGGATCGCCTTCGGTGTCGACGAGCGTCCCGCCTTCGCCGCGCACCGCTTCGCTGATCAGCGGCCTGCGCCCCATCCCTCCCGGGGTGTAGAGCACGGTCGGATGGAACTGCACGAACTCGAGATCGGCGACGGTCGCGCCGGCCCGCAGCCCGAGCGCGACGCCGTCGGCGGTGGCGCCGGGCGGATTGGTGCTCAGCGCGTACAACTGTCCGAGCCCGCCGGTGGCCAGCAGCACAGCGGGGGCGTGCACGACACCGAAGCCCTTGTCCGACACCGCGACCACGCCCCGCACACCGTTCGGGCCGGTGACGATCTCGGCGACCGCGGCGCCGAACAGCACCGGCAGACCGGCCTCGTTCAGCGCCCGCTGCACCTCCGCGCCCGTGGCGTCGCCACCGGCGTGGATGATCCGGCGGGTGCTGTGCCCGCCCTCGCGGGTCCGCGAGATCTGGCCGTCGCGGCCGAGGTCGAACACCGCGCCCAAATCGGTCAGCGCGGCCACCGCGGCCTGCCCGCCCGCGACGATGGAGCGCACGGCGTCCACGTCGCACAGGCCCGCGCCCGCCTCCACCGTGTCGTGCACGTGCGACTCGACCGAATCCCCGTGCGGCGCCACCACGGCGATGCCGCCCTGGGCGTACTGGGTGGAGGTGTCGGTCGGCCCGCCTTTGCTGAGCGTGAGCACCCGCAGGCCACGCAGTGACGCGGTGCGCGCCGCGGTCAGTCCCGCGACGCCGCCGCCGATCACCACCAGATCGGCCTCGGCCTCCCAGTCACCCACCGCCGCACGGGTAGCGGTCGGGCTCATTCACCGCCGCCGGGATTGCCGATAGCGATCATCCGCTGCACCGAATTGCGGCCCAGCGCGGCGGTTTCCGGATCGACATGGACTTCGTCGCGACCTTCCACCAGGCAGCGCAGCAGCGCCGCCGGGGTGATCATCTTCATGTACTTGCACGAGGCCCGGTCGTTCACCGCCTGGAAGTCGATGCCGGGAGCGGCCTTGCGCAGCTGGTGCAGCATGCCGACCTCGGTGGCCACCAGCACCTGATTCGACTTCGCCGCCTTGGCCGCGTCGATCATGCCGCCGGTGGACAGGATGTGCACCCGCTCGGCCGGGAACGCGCCCTCCCCCGCCAGGTACAGCGCCGAGGTGGCGCAGCCGCATTCGGGGTGCACGAACAGCTCCGCGTCGGGATGGGTGCGGGCCTGCTCGGTCAGCTCCTCGCCGTTGATGCCCGCGTGCACGTGGCATTCACCCGCCCAGATGTGCATGTTCGCGCGGCCGGTGACCCGCTTGACGTGCGCGCCGAGGAACTGGTCCGGCAAGAACAGCACCTCACGGTCCGGGTCGATCGAGGCGACTACGTCGACCGCGTTGGACGAGGTGCAGCAGATGTCGGTGAGCGCCTTCACCTCGGCCGTGGTGTTCACGTAGGAGACGACCACCGCGTTCGGGTGCTCGGCTTTCCACGCGCGCAGTTCGTCGGCCGTGATGGAGTCGGCGAGCGAACATCCGGCGCGCTGATCCGGGATGAGCACGGTCTTCGCCGGGCTGAGAATCTTGGCGGTCTCGGCCATGAAGTGCACGCCGCAGAACACGATGGTGTCCTCGGGCGCCTCGGCCGCGATCCGCGACAGCGCCAGCGAATCGCCGACGTGGTCGGCCACGTCCTGGATCGCGGGCAACTGGTAGTTGTGCGCCAGGATCGTCGCGTTGCGCTCCCGCGCCAGCCGCTTGACTTCCCGCGCCCACTCCGGCGATGCCTCGACACCCGCGAACCCGGACGGCCCGTCGAACACCTGCCCCATCAGCGGGGGCGCCAGTTTCGCACCCGTCGTCGCCATGGATGGCTCCCTTCCTCGTGCGGTCGGCTACCCGCCGATTCGCACCAAACCAGGTTTTCGACTTACAATCGAAAACGTGGCCCATAGTAGCACCATCCACGAATCGCTCACCGCGGTGTTCCAGGTTCGCCGCTTCCCGAAGAACGTCACCGCAGGTCACAGCGCAGCGGAGCGCGCGGAAGAGTTGACGCGGCGGTGCCCGCCCGATCAGCGGACCGAACTGGCGGTGTTGCTGTGGGAACGCGCTCTCGACCCGCAGAAGGGCACCTGGTCACTGCCGGGCGGCAGGCTCGGTGACGACGAGGACCTCGACACCTCCGCGCGCCGCCAGCTCGCCGAGAAGGTCGACGTGCGCGAGCTGAGCCACCTGGAACAGCTCTCGGTGTTCAGCGCCCCCGACCGGGTGCCGAGCCCGCGGCGCATCGCCTCGGCCTACCTCGGACTGGTGCCGCTGACCGCCGATCCCCAGCTGCCCCCGGACACCGCGTGGCACCCGGTCGCGGCACTGCCGGACATGTCCTTCGATCACCGCACGGTGGTCGACCACGCCCGCACCCGGCTGGCGGCGAAACTGTCCTACACGAATATCGCCTTCGCCCTCGCACCGGACCGGTTCACCATGTCCACCTTGCGCGAAATCTACTGCGCCGCATTGGGATACGACGTGGACACCACGAACCTCCAGCGAGTTCTCTCCCGCCGCAGAGTGATCACGCCCACCGGCGCCACCGCCGCGCCCGGCCGCGCGGGCGGCCGCCCCGCCGCGGTCTACCGCTTCACCGGCTCCGGCCTGCGCGTGACGGACGAATTCGCCGCCCTCCGTCCGCCCGGCCCCTCCTGAGCTGCTGCCTTCGCCAGCGCAGCTCGACCCCTGTAGACAAGACCCGTCCGCGCCTGCTCTCGAAGCACAAGTGCGCACGCGGCTTTCGGCAAGCGTCGAAGTAGGCGCCGAGGACATCGGCTTCACCGCCGATGGGCGTCGGCGACCAGGAACTGAGCAGCGTGATGAGGCCGCGATTACTGGTCGGTGGTTTTGCGGTGCTTGTCCCTGCGGCGGTACTGCCGCTTGCTGGGTATCGGACGCGCGGCGTTGCTGCGCCGCAAGGCGTCTCGGCGGCGCCATGCCGCCAGATCGGCGCGCTCGCTCGCCGCGGGAGGCGCGTCGGCCATCGCATGAGGTGCGGGATTCACGGCCGGTCCCCCTTTCGCGTATCCGGCTACTCCGGTTCACACCGTATCGCCGCGCGGGTTCGGCCTCCACCGATTTTCACCGTGGGCGGGCCGGCGAGCGTGTCGGCGAAGAGCTCACCGCATCCTTCGGCCACGCCCAGCGCCGTCGCGATAGGGCCCTCAGCCCTACCGTTGGCTCGGGAGATCCAGTTCGGCCACCTTGACCAGGCCCGTCTCTTGCCGAGCGGTCTCCAGCGTGAACCGGGCGCGGCGGCCCCGGACGTCGAGGGAGGCGATCGAATTACCGAAGTGCGGGCCGCTGATCTTGCGCCAGCGGACCGGATCGGGTGAGAGCCCACGCCGATCCGCGAGCCACCGCAGCGCCGACGCGATCGGCGCCGCCCACGACAGCGCGAACGCGGGCTGGAACATCTTCGGTGGCTCGTTGTGCACCGGCGAACACACCAATTGCAGCACTTGTGATTTCGTCGGCTCCGCGTAACCGGCGACGGCGACGTAGCTGTGGTGCACGTCCCCGGAAAGCACGCAGATCGTGCTCGGCGACTCCGGGGCGGTACCCAGCCGGTGGATCAGCCGCGCCAGCCGTTCGAACGACGCGCGGAACGCGGGCCAATGCTCCAGATCCGCTGCCTGCCTGACCTTTTCGCCCAGTCTTCCGCGCCATCCCGGCAGGTCCGCCGCCCGCTCGTTGAGCGATTGGAAGTGGCTCAGCGCGTGCGGCATCAGCCACGGCAGGGACGATCCGATCAGCAGGTGGTCGACGTCGCCCGCGGCGTTCTCCTCGATCCAGTCGAATTCCTCGGACCCGACGATGAGGCGCTGACCGTCGAGGATCCGGCCACCGCGGGTGTCGATCACCAGCAGCCGGACGCGGCCGAAGTCACGGCGGTAACTCCACCGGGTGGGCTTACGACCGTCGACCTCCTTGTCGGCCTGCTCGGCGAAATTCTCCAGCAGACCTTGCACGTCGTCGCCCGCCTCGGTGACCTCGCGGTAGAGGGTGTTGCGCGCCAGTTCGTCCGGGCCGAGGTTGCCGATGTGCTGATACACCCAGTAGGACGCGAGTCCGGCGCGGATGCGCTGGTTCCACCACGGCTTGCGCGCCATCTGTTCGCGCCAGGTACGCGAGGTGTTCCAGTCGTCGCGTACGTCGTGGTCGTCGAAGATCATCGACGTCGGCACGGTCGACATCAGCCAGCGGATCTCCGGGTCCGCCCACGACTCGTGGTAGAGCTCGGCGTACTCGCGGAAGGACACCACCTCGCCCTGCGGCTCCTGCCCGCCGCGCCGCCGTGCCAGCCACTCCTTCATCCGCGGGGTCGGCTCGTCGGCGTAGACCTGGTCACCGAGCAACAGCAGGGCATCCGGCCATTCCTCCTCCGGCAGTCCCGTCATCCGCGCGGCGTACGCGTCCAGCGCGTCCGCTCCGAGCTTGTCCGCCTCGAGCACCCCCGGCGTGGCCTTGGCCGCCCGGCACGACCCGAACAAGATCTTCTCGACGGGCCGCGTACGGATGCGGCACGGCGGAAACTCCGATTCCGGCTCCGGCCAGACCGGCACACCGTCGAGCCGCACCTGGTAGGGCACCGACTGGCCTGGTTCCAGCCCGTCGATCACGACCAGCGCGAAGTGCTGCTCCCCCACATGGAACGTGCGGGCGCGCCGTCCCAGAACGTCCACTTCGCACGCAGCATCGGTTTCCACCCAGACGGTCGCCGAAGTCGCGTCGACATGCCGCAACACCGGCCCCAATACCAATTCCGCCATAACAACCGACGTTACGTCCACATGCGCGCTCCGGCATGATTACCGACTCGGCGCGATGAACACGGGCTTCCGGCGTGCGGTGATGCCGGCGGCAGCCTGGTGACGCTGCTGGGACCGCGGGTTCGCCCATGGTGTCGGTTAGCTCACAAACCGCCGCTGGGGTATCGGGAAATGCCGATCCATGGCAGGGTGGATCCGTGAGATCAGGCTTATCGATGTGATTCGCTTGGCTCATCTACAGAAAAGATTGAAGTAAAGCAATGGCTCAAGGCAGTGTGAAGTGGTTTAACAGCGAAAAGGGCTTCGGCTTCATCGCGCAAGACGGCGGCGGCGCCGACGTGTTCGTTCATTACTCCGCCGTGTCCGGCTCGGGATTCAAGTCCCTGGAAGAAGGACAGCGCGTGGAGTTCGAGATCGGCCAAGGTCAGAAGGGCCCCCAGGCCCAGGACGTTCGCGCGATCTGATCGACGTAGCCAGGTGAAAGCCCCGCACCCACAGGGTGCGGGGCTTTTGCGTATACGCCAGTCGATGATCGACGGCACATGGTCGCGGCAACGCGCGAGAAGGGTCCTCCACCATGTGCGTCGATCATGAGGGGTCATGGAGGAAAGCGATGATCGCGGTGAGGTCGGGGCGGTAGCCGGAGGTCGTGTCGACCTCGAGTGACGGCGCGTCGAGGGCGATGCGTTGGAACGCGACAGGCGTCGGTGGCGGGTGGTCGGGATCGAAATGGGCGCGGCGGAGTGGATCGGCTCGGCGGCGCTGGTGGATTCGCGCGGTCGTCAGAGCCGGATCGGTCACGCAGTGGACGACGCGCAGCCGTGCGTGGGCTTGCAACGGTGTGAGGCCCGGACGCCACAGCCGGTCCTGGAAGGCGGCTTCGGCAACCACGGTGACGCCGGCCCGCACGAGGAGCTCCAGCGTCTGGAAGAACACCGGCAGAGTGCGCAGGTTCAGTTCATCCGAGCGGTCCGGGGCGTAGTTCCCCGTCGCATGCACCATTCCCTCTTTGATCTCGTCCCGGCAGATGGCAGGGCAGCCGATCGACCGGGCAAGGGCGTGTGCGAGCGTCGTCTTGCCGGACCCGGGTGGGCCGCTGACGACGACGAGGGTGGGGAGCGTATCCGGTTCGTCGACCATTCCCGCACCGTAGTACCACTCGAATTGCCAGGCTCCCGCGCTCTCGGCACGAGTGCGACATCGCGCCGTCGCATACGAAGTCTGCGACGACCCCTCGTTCAGGCGGACTTCATCTCCGGGCCGGGCGGCGGCGCTTCGGTCCGCTGCGCCACGCGCGCTCCTGCCCAGAAGACCAGCTCCACCAGCCAGAACAGCAGGAGGAACACGGTTACCACGGTTACGGGGACGGCGAGGAAGAGCACCGATGGGACGGCGACGACGACGAAGCGGGCGAAGTCGGCCGTGGTCGCGCCGCTCAACCGGTGGACCGCGCGCACGGCCGCCCACATCATCCAGCGGCGCGGCAGCGAGACGCCGAGCTCGTGCAGGCTGCGGCGGAAGACGCCGTCGGCGTCGGCCACGCTCACCGCGGTCGAGTTGAGCAGATAGTCGTGCAGGATCGCGGCGCGGGTGTAGACGCCGTAGCGCGGTATCAGCCAGACGAGAGCGCGCGGCACCGAGGCGAAGTCGGTGCGGAAACCTGCGGGGATCACGAATTCCTCGGTCGCGCCGCGATAGACGAGCAGTTCGGTCACCCGCCAGAATCCGGCATCGAGTTCTTCGACGATCGGCCCGCCACCGACAAAGGTCACGTCCTGTTCCTTCCGCGCACTACCCCACCCCACGGTGGTTCGGCAAAGCCTCCCGGCGGCGGTGACGTGCCGGACGACGCGTCAGTACCGCGGGTGGGATTCGGGCACCGAATACCCTTCCCTGGCAGGCTCGTAGCCACGATAAGGGAGCTCTACCCCGCTCGCAGCTTCACCGTAGGGAGTCAGAGTGCCTCGGGTGTCGAAGGTGTCCACCCGGTCCCGGGCGGTGCGGCGGCCGCTGCCGAGATCCTCCGAAACACTGAGGGCGGCAAGAAACAGCATGGCGAACGACGCGATCAGCGGCTGCACGATCAGCGCGAGCGCACTGCCCAATTCGATCGGCAAGGCGACGATCTGTCCGACCGGCGGGTCGTTGGGCCGCGGATGCAGCCAGGCGGCGACCTGCTCGCCTACGCCCGCCATCACCACCGCGCCCACAGCGGAGCCGATCAGCAGGCCGAGTTGCAGCAATGGTCCGCGCGCCGAGCGCCACCGCCACGCGGCCAGCGCCGAGAGCAGTCCCAGCACCGCCCCCGCGAGCAGGAACATCGCCAGCGCGTCGAACTGATGCGCGCTCTCACCGGTCAACGCGACCCCGCGCCCCGGCTCGACCACCAGCAGCCGCTCGGTCGGCGCCGACACGCCCCATCCGGCGCCGGCGATCGCGCTGACGATCACCACGGAGACGGCGACCAGCGCCGCCGAGCGCACCTCGCTCCCGGCCGACGCCACTAGCGGCGTTCCAGTTCGGCCGAGTCGATGACGCCGTGCCGCGAGCACCTGGCCCACCAGCCGTCCGGGCTGACCTGCACGATCATGCGGCGCCCGCACTGCTCGCAGAACCGCGGCGGCTCCAAGCCCAGCGCGGCGGCGGCCGGGATCGCGTCGTCGAGACCCGGCACGATTCGCTTGCCGGTGAACGGGTTGTAGCGCTCGTCCATGTCCATGACAGTACTCATGCTCGCCTGCCTGTTCGTCGCAGCCGAGCCGGTCAGAGCGTTTCGTTGAGCGCTTTGATCGGCATCTTCAGCTCGCCGAGCAGATCCAGGTCCTGTTCGGCCGGACGGCCCAGGGTGGTCAGGTAGTTGCCGACGATGACGGCGTTGATGCCGCCCAGGATGCCCTGCTTGGCGCCGAGATCGCCCAAGGTGATCTCGCGGCCACCCGCGAAACGCAACATGGTGCGCGGCAGCGCGAGCCGGAACGCGGCGACGGCGCGCAACGCGTCGGACGCGGGCAGCACCTCGAGGTCGCCGAAGGGTGTGCCCGGCCGGGGATTGAGGAAGTTCAACGGCACCTCGTCGGGCTCGAGCTCGGCCAGGTTCGCGGCGAATTCGGCGCGCTGCTCCAAGGTTTCGCCCATGCCGAGGATGCCGCCGCAGCAGACCTCCATGCCCGCTTCGCGGACCATGCGCAGGGTGTCCCAGCGCTCCTCCCAGGTGTGCGTGGTGACCACGTTCGGGAAGTAGGAGCGGGAGGTCTCCAGGTTGTGGTTGTAGCGGTGCACGCCCATGGCGGCCAGTTGGTCGACCTGCTCCTGGGTGAGCATGCCCAGCGAGCAGGCCACCTGGATGTCGACCTCGTTGCGGATCGCCTCGACGCCCGCGGCGACCTGGGCCATCAGGCGCTCGTCCGGACCGCGCACGGCGGCCACGATGCAGAATTCGGTGGCCCCGGTCTTCGCGGTCTGCTTGGCGGCCTCGACCAGGCTCGGGATGTCCAGCCATGCGGCGCGCACCGGGGACTGGAACAAGCCCGACTGCGAGCAGAAGTGACAGTCCTCGGGACAGCCGCCGGTCTTGAGGCTGATGATGCCCTCCACCTCCACCTCGGGGCCGCACCACTTCATGCGCACCTCGTGGGCCAAGGCGAGCAACTCCTCGAGCCGGTCGTCACCCAGGCGTAGCACCTCCAGCGTCTGCTCCTGATCGAGCCCCTCGCCGCGCTCGAGCACCTGCTCGCGGGCGATCGACAGGATCTCGGTGTCTACGGGTGCCTGGGTCACAGCACGAATCCCTTCGTCCGGCCGAGGTGGCCGTGCAACTTGAACGGTGTTCAGGCTAGGGTAGCGGTAGGAGTGAGTCAAAGCACGACGAGAGGGCATCGAGTGCAACTGCACCGGGCGGACGTGGTCGACGGCGCCATCGCGATCCTGGACCGATACGGCCTGGCCGACCTCACCATGCGCCGGTTGGCCGGTTCCCTCCAGGTCCAGCCGGGCGCGTTGTATTGGCATTTCCCCAACAAGCAGGCGCTGCTCGGCGCGGTCGCGGACAAGATCCTCGCGCCCATGGAGGACCCGATCGAGGCCGGGGAATGGTCCGGGCAGATCACCGAATTGGCTCACCGGCTGCGGAACTGCCTGCTGGCCTATCGCGACGGGGCCGAATTGGTTTCGGCGACATACGCTTCCCGGCTCACCACGAGCAAGGGGCGGGAACGTCTGGCGAGCGCGGCGATTCGCGCGGGCATGCCGCGCGAGGAGGCCGAACTCGCGGCGTTCACACTGCTCTACTACGTTCTCGGCGAGACCGTCGACGAGCAGTCGCGGATGCAGATGGACTCGGTGGGCGCCCTGCCCGACGACGCGTCGCCACTGGAGGAGACCCCGGACGCCACAGCCCGTTTCGACTTCGGTCTGCAATTGTTCGTCGCGGGTGTGCGCCACCTGCTCGGCACCCGGGTCCGCTGACCTGCTAGCCACCTGCCGGACACCGGGCTCCCAGCGACGAGGGATTCGGTCGGGGTTCCGCGCTCGGTGACGTGCGGAACCGTTGGCTGTGCATCGGTCTCGCCGTTCGGTCCCCGGCCGATGAGCGAGCGGTCCGGCACGATCGGTGCGACGCTGGATGGCCGCTCGACCGACGGGCATCTCCCGGCTTCGGGCCGCGACTCGGGCTCACCTCGTCCCTTCATGCGACCGCGGTGACGGCCGGACCGCACGGGGAAACCAGAGGTGCATCGTGTACGCGCCCGCAGCGGCGGCGAGCGCGAGCGCGACGGCCGCCGCACCGAGCACGGTGACGGCGCTGATCGCGCCCACCGCCACCGGTCCCGCGAACATGCCGATGTCGTGGGTCAGCCGCCAGGCTCCGAGGAATTCCGCGCGCTGCCCGTCGGGTGCGACGTCGGCGCCGACCGTCATGATCAGCCCGTTGCTCATTCCGTTGGCGAGCCCGAGCAGCACGGCGGCGCAGCCGAGGCCGAGCACCGTCGAGGTGAACGGCAGCGCACCGAAACCGGCGGCGAACAGGATCATCGACGGCACGCCGGTGGCGCGCCTGCCGTAGCGATCCAGCCAGACCCCCGCCGGATAGGACAGCAGCACGTCCACCGCTCCCGCCAGGCCGAAGATCAGACTGGTGGTCGAAGCGCTCAACCCGATGTGCGCCGCCCACAGCGGCAGCAGCGCCAGCCGCGACGCCCGTGCCGCGCCGACCAGCAACGCGGCCGAGCCGAGCGTGCCGAGGGTTCTGCGGTGCTCGACCACGATCGCTCCCAGCGAAGCCCGCGCGCCTGTCTCGCCCGGCCCGTCGGGTGACCGGATCGCCGCCATGGCCGCGCCGGAGATCACCGTGGTCGCCAATTGCAACCACAGCGCGCCGTTCGGGCCGAGGGAGTGCACCACGGCCGCACCGAGGAACGGTCCGCAGAAGAACCCCAGCCGCATCGAACCGGCCAGCGTCGACATCGCGCGCCCGAGGTCGCCCACGGGCACCACGGCCACGAGGTAGGTCTGGCGAGCCAGGCCCCACACCGCGCCCGCCGCGCCGCCCAGCAGCATTCCCAGGGCGAGCATTCCCACGTTGGGCGCGAAGATCGCCGCGAGCACGCCGACGCCCCCGATCACCGACCCCACCGCCATCGCGCCGCGTTCCCCGAACCTGGCGACGACCCTTCCCGCGGGCAGATCGGTGAGCACCATCCCCAACCCGGACAGCGCGACGATGACCCCGGCCAGTCCGGCCGACGCGCCCAGGTCCAGCGCGCGCAGCGCGTACATCGGCGCCGCCGCGCCGGACCCGATGCCGTACACCACCATCGGAACGAACACGGTCCAGGTCAGCGACCGCAATCGCACCGGGTTCGCGACCGCACCGACCACGACGGACCGCTCGTTCATCGCCGAGTCACCGTACGGCCAGAGCATCCCCGAGTCCGTGAGGCCACCCGCCGCGCACTGCTCCAACCGGTCACCCGCCGCCCGAACCCGCTGCTCGCGGCGTTCGATCCGGGCCGCCGCCCCCACGATTCGGCGGGAGCCCGCAGGACCGCGCGGCAACTCCGCACACTGGATTCGGTCATCCGCGCGACGCGAGCAGCGAATCCAGCCGATGACGCAATCCGGTCGCGCACCCGATCGCGACCGACGACTGTGCGCTCGTTGCCCGTCACCCACGCCACCGCGCGAGCACTCTCCGACCACACACCCACGGCGGGCGAGCGGCCCCGGGTGTGACCGATAATCGACCGCTGGTTCGGGCCGGGCCGCGCGCCGCGCGAATCGGCGAGAACCCGCAGGGCCGTCAGTGAGCGGGGCACGGCACCGACCGGCTCCCGACCGGCCGCGCGAGTCCGGTCCATGGCGGGCACCGGCGTGGTGGGACGTCGGACAGCTCGGTGCGCCCGCGCCCCGGCGGGACAGTCGGTTTCGCCGGTGCCGCTCACCGGGTCAGCGCGGGCTGCCGGGCGAAACGGCTCTCGGGACGGGGCAGGCCGAAGTGGTCACGCAGGGTGGTGCCGGTGTACTCGGTGCGGAACAGTCCGCGCTGCTGCAAGATCGGCACGACCGTTTCGGCGAAGACCTCCAGTCCACCCGGGTAGTACGGCGGCATCACGTTGAAACCGTCGGCGGCGCCGCCGCGGAACCATTCCTCGATGGTGTCGGCGACCTGCTCGGGGGTTCCGGCGAACACCCGGTGACCGCGCGCACCGGCGAGGCGGTGCAGCAGGCCACGGACAGTCGGCCGTTCCCGCTGCACGATCCCCGCCACGACTTGCAACCGGCTCTGGCCGTTATCGGTGACATCGCCCGCGGCGTCGAACAAATCGGCCGGAATCGGCTCGTCCAGCGCCAGGTGCCGCAGGCTGATCCCGACGATGCCCTCGAGCTGTGCCAACCCGTACTCCGGCACGGTGAGCTCGTTGAACTCCTGTTCCAATTTCTTGGCCGCCGCCTCGGTGTCGGCGATGAACGGGCTGATCCCGGGCAGGATCTTGACGTGCTCGGGGTCGCGGCCGAAGCTGCGGGCCCGCTGTTTGATGTCGGCGTAGAACGCCTGCGCGTCGCTGAGGCGCTGATGCGCGGTGAAGATCGCCTCGGCGTACTTGCCCGCGAACGCCCGGCCGTCGTTCGACGCGCCCGCCTGCACCAGCACCGGGAAGCCCTGCGGCGTGCGCGGCGCGTTGAACGGCCCACGCACCCGCAGGTATTCGCCCTCGAAGTCGACCCGGTGGATCTTCTCCGGGTCGGCGTACACGCCGGAGGCCTGGTCCCCGACGATGGCGTCGTCCTCCCAGCTGTCCCACAGCGCGGTCACGGCGTCGACGAACTCCCGCGCCCGCGCGTACCGTTCGGCGTGGTCGGGATGCTTGTCCAAACCGAAGTTCGCCGCGGCGAGATCGGTTCCGGTGGTGACGATGTTCCAGCCCGCGCGGCCGCCGGAGATGTGGTCCAGCGTGGAGAACAGCCTGGCGAGGTTGTAGGGCTCGTAGTACGTGGTCGACGCGGTGGCGATGAGGCCGAGGTGCGTCGTCGCCGTGGCGATGGCGGTGAGCAGGGTGATCGGCTCGAGGCCGGAGGCCGCGTTGTGCCGTACGTTGGTGCGCAGCGCTGGACCGTCGGCGAAGAACACCGCGTCCAGCTTCGCCGCTTCGGCGGTGCGTCCGATCTCTTGGTAGTAGGCGACGTCGTAGATCCGGTCGGGACTGCTCCACGGATGCCGCCAGGCGGCCTCGTGGTGACCGGAGGGATAGATGAAGGCGTTGAGACTGAGTTGGCGCGGTGCGGTCATGAGGCTTTCTTCTCGTCGGTATGCGTGTCCGCGACGTCGACACCCAGGCTGGCCAGCAGCAGGGATCGGTGCCGCAGGAAGGCGGGATCGCCGTGGCGGCGCGGGCGTTCCAGGTCGATGCGCTGGTCCACCGCGAGGTGCCCGTCATCGAGCACCAGCACGCGGTCGGCGAGCAGCACCGCCTCGTCCACATCGTGGGTGACCAGCAGGACGGCGGGGCGATGCCGGGCGCACAGGTCCTGCAACAGCGCGTGCATCTTGATCCTGGTCAGCGCGTCCAGCGCCCGAACGGTTCGTCCGCCAACAGCAGCTCCGGCTCGCGCACCAGCGAACGCGCCAGGGCGACGCGCTGTTGCTCACCGCCGGAAAGTTCCTTGGGCCATGCTTTCTCGCGGCCCGCGAGGCCGACCTCCGCCAGCGCCGCGCGACCGCGACCGGCCACGTCCGCGCCACCGAGGCCGAGGGTCACGTTCTCCAGCACGCGCGCCCAGGGCAGCAACCGGGAGTCCTGGAACACCACCGAGCGCTCGGTGGGCACACTCAGCTCACCGGATCCGGGTACGTCGTAATCCAATTCGGCCAGCGCCCGCAGCAGCGTGCTCTTGCCCGAACCACTGCGGCCCAGCAGCGCGACGAACTCGCCGCGGGCGATATCGATGTCGAGGTCGCGCAGCACGACCCGGTCGCCGAAGCCACGGCGCAGCCGCCGGGCGCGGACGACGTTCAGTCCCCGAGTGTCTGTCGCCATGACAGCGCCTTCCTTTCCACGGCGCGCACCAGGATGTCGCCGAACAGGCCCAGCAGGCCGTAGATCACCAGGCCGACCACGATGATGTCGATCTGGCCGTAGGTGCGGGCCTGGGTCATGAGGTATCCGATGCCGCTGGTGGCGTTGACCTGTTCCACCACGACCAGCGCCAGCCACGAGATGGTGACCCCGAGCCGCAGACCGGTGAAGAATCCGGGCAGCGATCCCGGCAGCGCGATCCGGCGGACGAACCCCCACCGCGACAGATCCACAGTCTGGGCGAGTTCCACATACCTGGCGTCGACGCTGCGCAGATGCGCGTGCGTATTCAAGTAGATCGGGACAGCCACGCTGGTGGTGATCACCAGCAGCTTCATTTCCTCGCCGATGCCGAACCACACGATGAACAGCGGGATCAGCGCGAGCGTCGGAATGGCGCGTTTGATCTGAATAGGGCCGTCCACCAGCGCTTCACCGAGCCGGCTCAGCCCGGCCAGCAGCGCGAGCACCACACCGATCGCGACACCGATCCCGAGCCCGATGGCGGCGCGCTGCACCGAGGTGAGCAGGTTGCTCTGCAGTCGGCCGTCGGCGAGCAGGTCACCGGCGGTCTGCGCGACCGTCCACGGTGCGGGCAAGGTTTCCGGATCCAGTGCGCCGGAGGCGGATCCGGCGACCCACGCGGCGATCAGCAACGTCGGTCCCAACGCGATACCGAACGGGATCGGGCGGCCCGGTCCCAGGCGCGGCCTGCTCGGTTTGCGTTTCGCCAGGACCGGTTCCGCGTCGGGGCGACCGAGGCCGATGCGGCGCAGCACGGTGGCGTCGAGGGTGGCCATCAACGCGCCTTCGGTTCGAACGACGCGCCGCTCTCGGTGACCGCCTGGGTGATCGCGGCGTCGAAGCGCAGGTCGAAGCCGTCGGCCGCCCGCACCTTCTTGGGCAGCTCACCCGCCTCGGCGATGGCGTCGATGGTGGATTGCTGACGGTCGATCAGTCGCTGGTCCAGGTGTGGGAAGACGTAGACGCCAAGCGATTGCACGATCCGTTCGGCGTCCTCGGCGCTGACCTTCTGGTTCTCCACGTAGTAGCGGCGCGCCCACTCCTGCGGATGGGTGTTGGCCCACTGGTAGGCCCGCACGAAGGCGCCGACCAGGGCGCGGGTGGCGGCCGCCTCGGCCGGGTCCTGCACGACGGCCCGACGGGCGTAGAGGTAGGCGAGGCCGCTGTAGACGCCCGCGGTCTCGGAGTCCGGTACGAGAGAGGTGCCCGGCGTGCGCAGCAACCGGGTGACGTTCGGTTCGATCAGCGGCGCGACGTCGACCTGGCCGGTGCGCACGGCATCGAGGAACTCGGCCAGTTGCAGCCGGACCAGCTGCACGTCGGAGGTGGTGAGTCCGGCTCTGTCGAGGGCGCGCAGCACGGCGGCCTGCTGGGCGGTGCCCTCGGCGTAGGCGATCTTCTTGCCCTTCAGGTCCGCCAGCCGCGTTACCGACTTGCCCGGCGCCACCGCCAGTTTCAAAGCGGTGGTGCTGGTCTGGTAGGACGCGACGATCGGAACGTCCTGCCCCGCCACCAGGGCGTGGATCGGCGGGACGTCGCCGACCTGCGCTACGTCGGCGGCGCCCGCGCGGAACGCCTCCAGGATGGCGGGGCCGCCGACGAAGTTGGCGAACTCCACCTCGAAGGGGAGCTTGTCGAGTTCACCGGACAGGCGCAGGACCGATTGCAGGCGCTCTTGCTGGTCGGCGATCACGAGGGTGGTCCCGGGGGGAACCTCGGTCGGCAGTGGCCCGTCGGCTGTGGGACCGACCGGCTTGTCGTCGTTCGCGCAGCCGGTGAGTCCGAGAGTCGCAACGGTTGCCACGGCGAGCAATGCGGCGGTCGTGCGGCCGCGGAGGCCGGACCGGAACGTGCTGGGTCGGAACATAGGCGAATTGAAACAGCGCCACAGCGGCCGGAGAACGGTTTGTCTCAGCCTGGTTCGAACCCGGTCAGCGGTGCGGCGCGGCCACCGTCGTCGACCGAACCTGTTGCTGATAGCGCTGCATGAACGGCAGGATCTGCTGCTCGATCACCGTGTTGTATTCCCGGGGGCGCTGCATCGGGTTGGCGTGCCCGGTGTTTCGGGCGAGCACCACCAGCAGTGTGCCGTCCGCCGGACCGCTCGATCAGCACTTGATGGGAGTGCTCGACATCGACGACGCGGTCACGTCCCGGGTCGCGCGGACGGATGAAAACGATGGCGGGCCGCGGCTTCTCGGCCGTGGGCTCGGCCAGGGAACGCAAGTTGTCCGCCGCTCCACCGGCCACGATGGCGGTGAACTGGGACTCGATCAAGCCGTTGCTCGCGGCGTCACGCGAGACGATCTTCTCCCGCAGCACCTCCGAGACCACCTTGCCCAGCTCATGGAGCCGGATGCCGGGCATCCCGTCGCCGCGGTCGAGGAACCGGTCCCGGCGGGCATAGGTCTCCACGGCCAGCCGGAGCGTGCGGCTTTCCCGGGCGCCGGGCAGCCAGCCCATCCAGCGCAGCATGTCCTCGCCGCGGCCGCGGCTCTCCGGACGGACCGCGTTCAGGTCCACCGGCGTGCAGTCCAGGATCACCCCGACCAGCCTGCGGTCGCTGTCGCGGTGAATGTGCTCGGCCACCTCCAGCGCGATCACGCCACCCATGCTGTGGCCGACGAGCACCACGTTGCGCAGGCCCGACAGTTCGGCGGCACGCACGACCAGGTCGGCGATCACCTTGGTGTCGATGCCCTGATTGTCGTAGCGGATCGCCCACACCATGCCCATCCCGCGCAGCGCGGGCAGGGCGGCCGCGGTGTCAGTGGCGTCGAGCCCGCCGAGCCCGACCAGGTCCACCACGACGGTGTCCCAGTTCCGCGGGTCCACCGGCGGGGCGACGGGCAGGATGGCCGGCTCGGTGCGCGCCAGCCGCGCCTGTTCCGGCGCGACGTCGTACTTCCAGTACTGCGCGAACACCACGAGCCCGGTCAGCAGCAGTGCGGCCACCCGAAGCAGCGTCACCCTGGTGCGGCGCAACGTCTTCCACTCGTACCCCAGGCTCGTGTCCCGCAGCCGAGCTCGGCGTCGCGTGTCGTCCCAGTCGGAGACGGTGGACGGGTGCCTCTCGTCCATCGGCGACATCCATCCCACTGTAGGCACGGGTGCGGACCGTCGCCATCACGCCGAGTCAGGTCGCGCGCGCCACGGCGGCCGGTGACGGCGCGGCGAAACGTGCCCGCTCCGAGCTGCCGCAGCCCCTTCCGCGCTGGTCAGCGCACCGACTCGTCATCGCGGCGAGCTTGCCGAGGCAGATCCGCCGACGGAGTTCGTTCTGCTCGGGCGCGATCCCGTCCGGCAGGCCGCGGCGCCGCGCGCCGACGTCGGTGCCGCCGCCCGCGCGGAATCGCGGCCATGCCACCCACCGTGTGCGGCACCGACAGACTCGGGCTATTCGGCCCGCCGGATCGTGTCCCGCCCGACCGTGGATCAGCGCGTCAGCTGAAAGGCGACCAAGCGGGATCGAACCAGCCCGGGGCGGCGGCGGTGAACCGCGCACGATCCCAGCCGCCCGCGCCCGCGGGCACCGAGCCCACGAGGTCGACGCCGGTGACGCGGGGCAGGTCGGTGCGGTTGCACTCGGCCGCCAGGTCCGGCGCGGCGGGCCACGCGCCGATCACCAGGCCGGCACAGCGCACGCCCGCCGAATGCAATGCGCGGGTGGTCAGTTCGGTGTGATTGAGCGTGCCCAGCGCGGCTGCGGTGACCAGCAGCACGGGTGCGCCGAGTTTCTGGGCGAGATCGAGCAAGGTGAAATCGCCCAGGCGCACCAGCAATCCGCCCGCGCCCTCGACCAGGACGAGGTCGGCGGTCATGGCGTCCACCGCGGCGGCGGTGTCGGCGAGGGTGAGTTCCGGCAGACCGGCACGGCGGGCGGCGGTGTCGGGCGCCAGCGGGTCCGGATAGCGGGCTAGTTCGACCGTCCTGGTCACGCCGGACAGACGCTGGATTTCCGCGAGGTCACCGGGTTCGCCGACGGCGACGCCGGTTTGGCCCGGCTTGCACACCGCCACCGAGTGCCCGCCCGCCAGCGCCACCGCGGCCACGGCGGCGGTGACGACGGTCTTGCCGACGTCGGTGGACGTGCCGCTGATCAACAGGACGGTCATGCGGGCACCGTGCCCCGCGCCTCGGCCGACATCGCGCCCCGCGCCTCGGCCGACATCGCGCCCCGCGCCTCGGCAAGCACCTCGCCGAGCACCTTTGCGATGGAGTCGAGTTCGATGGGAGTGAGGTTCGCCCGCGCGGTCAATCGCAGGCGCGAGGTGCCCTCCGGGACCGTCGGCGGGCGGAAACAGCCCACGTCGAGCCCGCGCGCCCGGCACGCCTGGGCCGCGTCGAAGGCCACCTGCGCCGGACCGAGCACGACCGACACCACCGCCGAAGGCGGCGCGGGCACACCGGCGATCCGGGCGATGTCCGCGGCGCGGGCCAGCACCCGTTCGGCCAGTCCGGGTTCGGAGCGCAGCAGGCGCAGCGCGGCCCGCGCGGCGCCGACGGCGGCGGGCGCCAGACCGGTGTCGAAGATGAACGTGCGCGCGGCGTCGATCAGGTGGGCGCGCACCCGCGCACTGGCCAGCACCACCCCGCCCTGCGCGGCAAGGGACTTCGACAACGTCGCGGTGATCACCAGATCCGGTGCCCCCGCCAGACCCGACTCGTGCACCAGCCCGCGCCCGCCCGCACCGCGCACGCCGAGCCCGTGCGCCTCGTCCACCACGAGCACGGCGGCGTTGGCCCTGGTCACGCGATGCAGTTCGGCCAGCGGCGCGAGATCGCCGTCGGCGCTGAACACCGAATCGGTGAGCACCAGCGCACGCTCCTCGGTGCGCTCCGCCAGCAACCGGTCCACCGCCGCGATGTCGCGGTGCGGCGCGATCTCCACCCGGGCGCGCGACAACCGGCAGGCGTCCACCAGCGACGCGTGGCTGCCCGCGTCGGAGACCACGAGCGAGCCGCGCCCGGCGAGCGCGGTGACGGCGCCGAGGTTGGCCGCGTATCCGGAGGCGAACACCAGCCCCGCTTCGGCGCCGACGAATTCGGCCAGCTCGGTCTCCAGCAGCTCGTGCTCGGCGGTGGTCCCGGTGACCAGGCGCGACCCGGTCGAGCCCGCGCCCCAGCGGCGCACCGCCTCCACAGCGCCCTCGATCACCTCGGGGTGGCGTACCAGGCCCAGGTAGTCGTTGGAGGCGAGATCGATGGACGGGGCCTGCGGGGTGCGCGGGCGCAGCTCACGGCGCAGTCCCGCGGCCACCCGCGCGGCCGCGCGTTCGTCCAACCAGCTCAGCGGATCGGTAGTCACAGCTGGGCAGCATACTTGAACACCGTTCAGGGCACCCGTCCACCGGCCCGGCTGGTACCGTTGAGCCATCGTTGGTGGTGTCACCGGCCCGCGGTGACGGAGCTGCACCGGGGAGGAACACGGCCGGATGCCGCGGTGGGCAATAGTCGTCGAGGAAACCACGGGTTCGGGCGACCACAGACGCTGGTCACCCCGGATCCTCGCGGAAGTGGTCGGCACGCGCGCCCAGGCGCTGGCGAAGCTGGCCGGCGTACTGCCCACCTACACCCCGGAGCATCCCAAACTGCGCGGCCGCCGCGTCGTCCTCCGCGACGGCGACACCTACTTACTGATGGTGCGCGGCTGGTCGGATGACTACCACTGCATCTTCCGGGTGTGGGAGATGCTGTCGGACAGCGATCGCCCGGAGATCGCCGACAACCCGCGCGGCGGAAGCGATCGGCTCACGGACCGTTGAACCAGTTCGGCGTATCGAGCCGGAACACCTCCCCGGGCGCCAGCAAGCGCAGATCGCGCTCCAACGCCGCCAGCCGGTCCACACCGAGCAGATCGGCCCAGCGATCGCGGATCCGGTCGAAGGCGCGGGCCGATCGGGTCAGCACCTCCTCGGCGCGGTCGGTCAGCGTGTAGACCTTGCGGCGCGCGTCGGTCGGATCGTGCCCGCGCCGCAGGTAACCCAGCCGCTCCAACGCCTCGACCTGCTTGCCCGCGGCCTGTTTCGAGACGCCCAGGGCGCGCCCGAGGTCGGCGGCCGTGCAGCCGTAGGGACCGCCCGCCCGGCCGACCGCCTGGAAGACGAAGCCGTGCATGGGCCGCAACTCGGCGTGGCCGTACTCGGCCAATTCGGCGTGCACCTCATCGATGACGGCGCGGAAGCCGAGCAGCATGCGCAGCGGCAACTCGTAGCCACCCACGTCACTTGACATTATGGACAACCTCATTGACTATATGGACAACCACGTTGTCTAGTTTAGAGGAATCGCCTGATGACCGTCATCCGACACTCCGATACCCGCCGCACCGAAACCCCGGGCGGCGTCATGACCACACTCGCCTCCCCCACCCAAGGCGGATCCGCACTCGCGTTGTGGCGGGTCGAGGTGCCGGCGGGAACCAGCGGGCCGCTGCACTTCATCGACACCGAGCAGATCTGGACCGTTCTGGCCGGACGGATCGACGTCGCGATCGACGGCACAGAAGTCACTGCGGCCGAGGGCGATACGGTCATCCTTCCGGCGAACGTCCTGCGGCAGGTGCGCACCGGCGTCGGCTACACCGCCATCGTCACCGCACAGGCGGGCGCCCGAGCCGGAACGCCGGACGGCGACGGCACGATCGTCCCGCCGTGGATCGCCTGAGCGGTCACCGATCGGACTGCGCGGCGACCGCGGCGCGCATTCCGGCGGTGATCGTCGCGATGTCGCCGGGGGAACTGATGAACGGCGGCATCGCGTACACCAGGTTCCGGAACGGACGCAGCCACACCCCGGCCGCCACCGCGGCGTCGGTCGCGGCGCGCATGTCGACCGGGCGGTCCAGCTCGATCACGCCGATCGCACCGAGCACCCGCACCTCCACCACCCCCGGCAGGCCGCGCACCGGAGCCAGACCCGCCGCCAGCCCCGCCTCGATCCCGGCCACCTCGCCACGCCAGTCGCGCGAACGCAGCAACTCGATCGAGGCGACGGCGACCGCACAGGCCAGCGGGTTGCCCATGAACGTGGGACCGTGCATGAGCCCGCCGTGCGCCGCGCTGATCGTCTCGGCGATCCGCGCGGTACACAGCGCGGCGGCCAGGGTGAGGTAGCCGCCGGTCAGCGCTTTCCCGACGCACATCACATCCGGGCTCACCCCGGCGTGCCCGGCCGCGAAAAGCTCTCCGGTGCGGCCGAACCCGGTGGCGATCTCGTCGAAGATCAGCAGCATGCCGTGTTCGTCGCACAGCCTGCGCAAGTCGGCGAGGTAGCCGGGGTGGTGCCAGCGCATCCCGCCCGCGCCCTGGACGACCGGCTCCACGATGACCGCCGCGAGTTCGCCCGCGTGCGCGGCGATGACCCGCTCCAGTTCCGCGACGTACTCCGGCAGGTACGCACTCGGCGGCACCGGCGCGAACACCTGGTTCACCAGGATGTCGGTCCACAGCGAGTGCATGCCACCCTCCGGGTCGCACACACTCATCGGAGTGAACGTGTCGCCGTGATATCCGCCCCGCCAGGTGAGCAGTCGGCGCTTCTCCGGTTTGCCCAGCGAGCGCCAATATTGCAGGCACATCTTCACCGCGACCTCGACCGACACCGAGCCGGAGTCGCACAGGAACACTTTGTCCAGCCCCGCGGGTGTGGAATCGACCAGCAGCTCGGCCAGCCGTGCCGCGGGTTCATGGGTGAGCCCGCCGAACATCACGTGACTCATGCGCCGCGACTGGGCCAGCAGCGCCGCGTCGAGCCTCGGATGCCGGTAGCCGTGGATGGCGGCCCACCAGGAACTCATGCCGTCGACCAGCGAACGCCCGTCGGCCAAGGTCAGCCTGGTCCCCTCGGCGGCGGTCACCACCAGGGGTTCGGTCGTGGCCGGGAAGCCGCCGTACGGATGCCAGACGTGCTCGGCGTCGAGTGCGGTGATCTCGTCGGGGGTCAGTGCCACAGCAATCCTCGCGTCACGGCCCCGGCCCGCCGGGGCGGCTTGAACACCGTTCAAGTTAACACCCGGCCCGGCACGAGTCCGCCGGGTGCCCGGTATGACGGGAGTTCGGCCGTTTCCCCACTGCGCGGCAACGCTTGGCCGGCTATCCGAGTTGCCGCGACGAGCGGCGCGAGCGCGCCTGGATCGCGGAAGCGGACGGCCGCCCGGTAGGCAGCGTCTTCTGCGTCCACGAGGAGGACACCACCGCACGGCTGCGGTTGCTCCTGGTCGAGCCCGCCGCCCGCGGCCTCGGCGTCGGTTCGGCGCTGGTCGACGCGTGCCTGCGCTTCGCCACCGCGGCGGGTTATCACGAGATCGTGCTGTGGACCAACGACGTGCTCACCGCGGCGCGGCGCGTCTACCAGCGGGCAGGGTTCGAGCTCGTGGATCAGAGCCCGCATCACAGCTGGGGGCACGATCTGGTCGGCCAGACCTGGCGGCGCTCACTCGCGCCCGCGAACTGACCCGCGCGGCGGGCATCCTGCGGTCTCCGGGCGGTGGATCACCCGTCTCCATCGGCGGTCGTTTCCGATGCCAGCACCGCACCCACTCGCGCCAGCGCGGCGCGCATCTCCGCGAGGCGACGCTCACCCAACGCCTGCGCCACCGTGCCCTCGATCTCGCGAATGCGCTGCTCCGCCACGCCCAGCGCGGCCCGGCCCGCCTCGGTGACCATGACCACCCGCGCGCGCCGGTCGGCCGGATCAACCTGACGCACCACCAGCCCGCTGTGCTCCAGATGCGTCACCAGCTCCCCCATCGACTGCTGCGTCATCCCCGCGGCCTCGGCCAGCGCGGTGATCCGCGACCCGTTCGGATCCAGATAGCGGAACACCGCGTAGTGCGCGGGCCGCAGGTGCCCGTCCAGCCGCGCGCGCAGCTCGTCGTTCAGCGCGCGCTCGTATGCGGCGGTGGCCTGGCTGAGCAACTTCAGCAGCGTCGGTTCACCCGTTGACATATTACGAAGGATACCTTTATATCTGGAAGTATGCGAGACGCGCGAACACTGACCTTCCGCAATGGGCATCGCGTGACGTTCGTCGCGCAGAACACCGACGAACAGGGCCCCTACCTGCGACTCGAGCACGTGCTGCCGCGGGCGGAACGCCAGGCGGGCCCGCACTGGCATCCGGTGCTGGCCGAGCGATGGACGGTCCGGCAGGGACAGTTGCGCTTCCGCATCGACGGCGCGGAGGTCCTCGCGCATCCCGGCGACACGGTGACCGCGCCTGCGGGCACGGTGCACGAGTTCCACAGCACGGTTCCCGGGACGGTGCTCGATCACGAGATCCGGCCGCCGCTGCGGCACTGGGAGATGTTCCTGCTCTGGCACCACCTGGATCGCACGGGGAAGACCACCTCGACGAGGGTGCCTCGCGATCCACTCGCCCTCGCCCTGCTGTGGGACTACCAGGACGGCTATCTGGCGGGCATCCCCCCGTTTGCGCAACGGGTGGTGCTCGGTGGTCTCGCGCGCGTAGCGACACGCTTCGGCTACCGGCGCCGCTGGCTGGAAAACGCCCACGACCTCCCCTGATCCACTCCGCCGCAACCACCCGCACAGCGCGAGGCCCGACTGCCGCTACTGTCGTTGCCATGGCTCAGCCCGACGCAGCGCCCGGCGACGCGACACCCCTGGGTGTCTGGCCCGGCACCGCCTATCCCCTGGGGGCCACCTACGACGGCGCGGGTACCAATTTCTCGGTGTTCTCGGAGGTTGCCGACGCGGTCGAATTGTGCCTCGTCGACGGCGACGGCGCCGAGACCCGCATCGCGCTCGACGAGGTCGACGGCTACGTCTGGCATGCGTACCTTCCCGCGATCGGTCCCGGTCAGCGCTACGGGTTCCGGGTGCACGGTCCATACGACCCCGCGAAGGGATTGCGCTGCGACCCGAGCAAGTTGCTGCTCGACCCGTACGGCAAAGCTTTCGACGGCGACTTCGGCGATCATCCCTCGCTGTACACCTACGGACTGGACTCGCTCGGCCACACCATGACCGGCGTGGTGATCAACCCGTACTTCGACTGGGGCGACGATCGCGCGCCGAAGCGGCCCTACCACGAGACCGTGATCTACGAGGCGCACGTCAAGGGCATGACGATGACCCATCCCGAGGTGCCGCAGGAGTTGCGCGGCACCTACTCCGGCATCGCGCACCCGGCGATCATCGACCATCTGAAGAGATTGGGCGTCACCGCGATCGAGCTGATGCCGGTGCACCAGTTCCTGCACGACCGGGTGCTGCTGGACCAGGGACTGCGGAACTACTGGGGCTACAACAGCTTCGGCTACTTGGCGCCACACAACGAGTACGCGGCGATCGACCGCGCCGGATCCGCGGTCACCGAGTTCAAGGCGATGGTGCGCGCCCTGCACGCCGAGGGCATCGAGGTGATCCTCGACGTGGTCTACAACCACACCGCCGAGGGCAACCACCGCGGTCCCACGATCGGCTTCCGCGGCATCGACAACGCCGCCTACTACCGCTTGGTCGACGACGACCCCTCGCTCTACATGGACTACACGGGAACCGGCAACAGCCTCAACGTGCGCCACCCGCACACCTTGCAGCTGATCATGGACTCGCTGCGCTACTGGATCCTGGAGATGCACGTCGACGGCTTCCGTTTCGACCTTGCCGCGACGCTGGCGCGGGAACTGCACGACGTGGACCGGCTGTCGACGTTCTTCGATCTGGTGCAGCAGGACCCGGTGGTGAGCCAGGTCAAGCTCATCGCCGAACCGTGGGACGTCGGCGAGGGCGGCTACCAGGTAGGCAACTTTCCCGGCCTGTGGACGGAGTGGAACGGCAAATTCCGCGACACCGTGCGCGACTACTGGCGCGGCGAACCGGCGACACTGGGCGAGTTCGCCTCCCGGCTCACCGGCTCCTCGGACCTGTACGAGGCCACCGGGCGCAGACCGAGCGCCAGCATCAACTTCGTCACCGCGCACGACGGATTCACCTTGCGGGACCTGGTGTCCTACAACGAGAAACACAACGAGGCCAACGGCGAGGACAACCGCGACGGCGAGAGCTGGAACCGCTCGTGGAACTGCGGCGTCGAGGGGCCTACCGACGATCCGGAGATCCTCGCGCTGCGCGACCGGCAGAGCCGCAACCTGATGGCGACGCTGCTGCTCAGCCAGGGCGTGCCGATGCTCGCGCACGGCGACGAGATGGGCCGCACCCAGCAGGGCAACAACAACGTCTACTGCCAGGACTCGCCGCTGGCCTGGATGGACTGGTCGCTGCGGGACAAGCATGCCGACCTGCTCGAATTCACCCGCGCGGTGATCGCGTTGCGCACCGAGCACCCGGTCTTCCGGCGCCGCCGCTTCTTCGCGGGCGGCCCGACCCGTTCGGCGGACAACGCCCGCGACATCGCCTGGCTCACCCCGTCCGGCGAGGAGATGACCGAAGCGGACTGGGACAGCGGATTCGGCAAGTCGCTGGCGGTCTATCTCAACGGCGAGGCGATCCCGGAGCCGGGCCCGCGCGGGGAGCGGATCACCGATGATTCGTTCCTGTTGTGTTTCAACGCCCACGACGCGGCTATCGACTTCGTGCTACCGCGCGCCGGCGACGGCGTGGAATGGTCGGTGGCATTGGATTGCTCGACGCCGACCGGTCCGGCCGACGCCGGCTATCCCGGGGGCGCCACCGTCACCGTCGAAGCTCGTTGTCTCCTCGTCCTCCGCCAGGCCGCCTGACCCGAATGCCGATGAACCCACCCGATTCCACCGAGATGCACGTGACCGACCCCGTGTCCCTCCGACGCAAACCCGCACGCCAGACGACGATTCGCAGCGCCTACCGGCTACAGCTGCGACCGGACACGCTCACCTTCGCCGAAGCGCGCGCCATCGCGGAATACCTCCAGCAGCTGGGCATTTCACACCTGTACCTGTCGCCGATCCTGACCGCGACGCACGGCTCGACGCACGGCTACGACGTCACCGACCCGACCACGGTCTCCGCCGCTCTCGGCGGGCCGACCGGGCTCAAGGCCCTCGCCGACGAGGTGCGCAGCCGCGGCATGGGACTGATCGTGGACCTGGTGCCCAATCATGTCGGCGTCGCCGATCCGCGGCAGAACGCCTGGTGGTGGGACGTCCTGCGGAACGGCAAGGAATCACGGTTCGCGCACTACTTCGACATCGACTGGAGCCCGGGCAACGGCGCGGGCGGCAGGCTGGCGCTGCCGGTGTTGCAGAGCGAGAACGACCCGGCGGCCCTGACCGTGGACCGCACGGGCGCCGAACCCATGCTCGCCCTGCACGATCTGCGGTTCCCGATCGCGCCTGGCACCGATGGGGACAACGCCCTGCGCATCCACGACAAGCAGCACTACCGGCTGGTGAGCTGGAAGGCCGGGCTGTGCACCTACCGGCGGTTCTTCGCGGTCAGCAGCCTGGCCGCGATCCGCCAGGAGAATCCCGAGGTCTTCGAGGTCACCCACCGCGAACTCGCCGCCTGGTGCGAGCACGACCTGATCGACGGTGTGCGGGTCGACCATCCGGACGGTCTGTCCGATCCCGCCGGCTATCTCGCCCGGCTGCGCAGGTTGATCGGCCCGCACCGGCTGCTGCTGGTGGAGAAGATCCTGGCCAACCGCGAGCCACTGGACGCCACGCTCCCGATCGACGGCACCACCGGCTACGAAGCGCTGGCCGACTTCGGCGGCGTGCTGATCGATCCGCGCGGGGAGCACGCGCTCACCGAACTGTCGCGGCGGGTCGCCGGGCACGGCAGCGACCGGGCGTGGATCGGCGAGACCGAGCACCGGATCAAGCGAGCGGTCGCGGAGAGCATCCTGACGCCGGAAGTCCGGCGGCTGGTGGCCGCGATCAAGCAGGACGCGAACGCCGAGAGTTTCGACACCATGGCGCTGACCAACGCCACCATCGAGGTGCTGGCGTTCATGCCGGTGTACCGGGCCGACTACGCGCCGCTGGCCGGAATGGCGGGTGCGGTGATCGCCGAGGTGGAGAAGCGCAACAGCGAGCTCACCGCGCCGCTGGCGGTGCTGGTCGCGGCGCTGGCCGCCGACGGGGACGCGGCGGTGCGCTTCAGCCAGGTCTGCGGCGCGGTGACCGCGAAAGCGGTCGAGGACACCATGTTCTACCAGGCCGCGCGGCTGGTCTCGTTGCAGGAGGTCGGCGGCAATCCGGCGCGCTTCGGTCATTCGCTCAACGAGTTCCATCTGTCCAACAGCCAGCGCGCGCAACTGTGGCCCGCGACCCTGACGACGCTGTCCACCCACGACACCAAGCGCGGCGAGGACGTCCGCGCCCGCATCGGCGTACTGTCCCAAGCCGCGGAGATCTGGGCGCGCAACGTGGACTCCTGGTTGGAGACCACCCCCGCGCCGGACGGGGCGACGGCACTGTTCCTGCTGCAGAACATGTTCGGGGTGTGGCCCGCGGACGGACGGCCCGCCGCGTCGGTGCCCGGCCTGCGCGAGCGTCTGCACGCGTTCGCCGAGAAGGCGATGCGGGAGGCGAACACCAAGACCTCCTGGGAGGAGCCGGACGCGGAGTTCGAGGCCGCCGTGCACGCGTGGCTGGACGCGGTGATCGACGGACCGGTGGGCTCCGAACTCGGCGACCTGGTGCACGAACTGGCCCCGCACGCATGGTCGGACGCGTTGTCGCAGAAGCTGCTGCAGCTGTGCGGCCCCGGCATCCCGGACGTCTATCAGGGCTGCGAGCTGTGGGAGGACTCCCTCGTCGACCCGGACAACCGCAGGCCGGTGGACTTCGCCGCCCGCGCGGGCATGCTGCAATCGCTCACCGGAACACCGGCTTTGGACACCACCGGCGCGGCGAAGATGTGGATCGTCGCCTACGCGCTGTGGTTGCGCCGCGAACGTCCCGACTGCTTCGTCGGCGGCGCCTACCGGCCGCTGTTCGCCACCGGCGACCACGCGGCCGAACTGGTGTCCTACGCGCGCGGTCGCACGGGCGAGCCGCCGGAGGTCATCGTCGCGGCCACCCGCCACAGCGTGAGCCTGGCCGAGAGCGGATGGGGCGACACGTTCCTCGATCTGCCCTCGGGCAGCTGGACCGACCGGCTGACCGGACACACCTTCCAGGGCCGGGCCAGGCTGGAGAAGATGTTCGCCAGGCTGCCCGTCGCGCTACTGGTGCGCTGAGAGCTCGAGCGGGGGCGCGGCGGCCACCGCGGGAGCCTTCACGAGTTCCTTCGAGAAGACGCCGCGAACCTGCTCGAAGGTCTTCTCCGGAATCACCCCGCCCAGTTCCTCGCGCCAGCGCCGCAGATTCGCGGGATCGTAGTCGAACGCCTCCTGCGTGCAGGCGGCCAGCCGGACCCCATGATCGGTGGGCGTGGATATCCGGCGCCAGGAATCCCAGTGGAAGCGGCGGCTGCGCGGATTGCGCAGCGTGCGCACCACGTTCAGGATGCGATAGCCCATGCTCAGGGAATCGTGCAGCCGCATGTGCCCGCCCTTCGCGGTGTCGCAGCGTTTGGACAGCTCCGCCAGCCGATCCCGGTCGAAGGCCAGCCCCACCGACTCTGCCTCGCGGACCATCCACTGCAGCGTCATATCGGACAGGCCGCATTCGGTGTAGCCGCCCCCGATGTCGGTGTGCACGCCGGGGAACCACACCTGCTTGACCCGCTCGAACCCGCGCCGGTACTTCACGGTCGGTTCGACCGGAACCTCCCACAGGGACGGTTCGAAGTTGCGCCGCCGCTCATCGATGGCCAGCGCTTGCCGGGCACAGTGCACGTGACGGGAGAGCTTGACGTCGTGGAAGCGGTGCCGCAGCGAGGTGACCCCTGGCACGCCCAGCGCGCCGACGGTGTCGAACACGCCGAGAAAGTCGATCTTCGCTCGCCTGCAGTTCTCGCGGCGGAACTCCCGCCACTGCCGCGGCTCGGACGGATCCGGATTCTCGGGCGTCGGTGCGGGCGGCCGCTGCCGGTAGATCCGCAAGGCCTCGGGGTACTTGCCCGCGATCATCGCCTCCGGGGTCATGATCCCGATGCGACTGATCAGGCCGGCCAGGCTGCGCGCGGTGAAGGCGCCGCGACTGAACCCGAAGATGTAGATCTCGTCGCCCTTTTCCCAGTTCAGGGCCAGGTGCCAGTATGCGGAGGACAGATTCGCCTCGAGCCCGAGTCCGAAAGCTCCGCCCAGCAGGCGATCGCTGAGGAAGCCGCGCGCGCCGGGGCCGGAGACGTAGGTGACCCACTGCTGGATCGTTTGTCCCGCCGGTCCCGGCGCGTCGAACCGGATGGTCTGCGCGATCTTGACAATGTTCGAAACCGTGCTGCTCGACTCGGCCTTCCACGTGCCGTCGCAACATACAACCAGGCGTTTCATGCCTTGATCCTCCCGCTGGTATCTCACCGAAACCCGCGTACTCCACTACTCGAATTCATCGCCGAACAGACCGGACAGCGTTAATGGCAAGCCGGAATACGCGAGTCGGCAAGACGGGCGAAGCGCTGGTCGCGATCGCTACGCGCGCCGCGGGCCCGGCTCGTCGCGCCGGGCGGAGCCCAGCCCGATCAGCCAGCGCGCCGCACCGAGCGCGGCCGCGACGAGCACCGCCAGCTGCAGCGATCCGGTGATCAGAGCCAGGACGAGGCAGGTCCCCAGCCCGATGACCAGTGCATCGAGCTTGTATACCGGCCACGCGCTGCCTGCGATGTCGATCGTGGCGCCGCGTGCCGAGGAGTGAACGACCGCCATCTGCTCAGGGTAGTCGGATTCCGAAGTTCGGGCCAGCGAACTTTTCTCGCCGGGAACACGCAGGATCGCCGCGGCGTTGCGGCAGACATGCCACTGACAGGTGAATACGAACCGAGCACATCGGACTGGGCCCGTGAGCAAGCCGAGAAGTACGAGAACTCCGGCGGCGCCGAGGGCGCGACGTTACTGGGCAAGCCCATCATCCTGCTCACCACCAAGGGCGCGAAGACCGGCAAGCTGCGCAAGACGCCGCTGATGCGGGTGGAGCACGACGGCGAGTACGCGGTGGTCGCTTCGCTGGGCGGCGCGCCCAAGCACCCGGTCTGGTACTACAACATCAAGGCCGAACCGCACGTCGAACTGCGCGACGGCGCGGTCAGCAAGGACTACACCGCGCGCGAGGTCTTCGGCGAGGAGAAAGCGCAGTGGTGGGAGCGAGCGGTCCAGGTATGGCCGGACTACGCGGAGTACCAGACGAAAACCGACCGTCAGATCCCCGTCTTCGTCCTCACGCCCAGGTAGCTCCTACGCAGGTGGCCCGCGTGTCACTGCCACCCGCCGCAGCTCGCCGCCGCGGCAGGTGGCAGCATATTTCGGGTGTCCAATCCGCTTGATGTCCTCGACGCACTGTCCGCTTCTCGCCCTGCGCTCACCGCGGACGAGATCGATGCTGCCGCCAAGCGAATTGCCGACGTCATCGACCCGACCCCGCTTCAGCGCAGCGAGCGGCTGTCCACGCTGACCGGGGCGGAGGTCTATCTCAAGCGCGAGGATCTCAGCCCGGTCCGCTCCTACAAGCTGCGCGGCGCCTACAACCTGGTGGTGCAGCTGACCGAGGACGAACGCGCCGCCGGCGTGGTGGCGGCCAGCGCGGGCAACCACGCGCAGGGCGTCGCGTTCGCGTGTCAGGCGATGGGGATCAAAGGACGTATCTACGTGCCGA
Source organism: Nocardia sputi (assembly GCF_023501985.1). Taxonomy (NCBI): domain Bacteria; kingdom Bacillati; phylum Actinomycetota; class Actinomycetes; order Mycobacteriales; family Nocardiaceae; genus Nocardia; species Nocardia sputi. Next base: position 190,687 of record NZ_JAMFLC010000019.1, read on the forward strand.
CCACGACGCCGAAGCAGAAGCGTGATCGCATCCGGGTGCACGGTGGCGAGTTCGTGGAATTGATCGCGGTCGGCGAGACCTACGACGCCGCCGCCGCGGCGGCCGCCGCCGACGTGCAGCGCAGCGGCGCGACCATGGTGCCGCCGTTCGACGACGCGCGCACCGCGGCGGGTCAGGGCACCATCGCCGCGGAGATCCTGGAACAGCTCGGCGCCACTCCCGACCTGGTGATCGTGCCGGTGGGCGGCGGCGGCTGCCTGGCCGGTATCGGCACCTACCTGCGCGCGCGGTCTCCGCGCACCGCCATCCTGGGTGTGGAGCCTGCGGGCGCGGCCTCGATGACCGCGGCCCTCGTGGCGAGCGGTCCGGTCACGCTGCCGGAGATCGACCCGTTCGTGGACGGCGCCGCGGTGCGCCGGGTCGGCGCCGTGCCGTATGCCGCGGTGTCCGGATTCGGCGGGCGAGTGGTCTCGCACGCCTCACTGCCGTTGCTGACCATCAGCGAGTCGCCCAGGGGCGCGGGCGCGTTCCAGATGATGCAGGTCGACGAAGGCGCGATCTGCACCACCATGCTCGACCTGTACCAGAACGAGGGCATCATCGCCGAGCCCGCGGGCGCGCTCACCACGACGGCGCTCGCGGAGATCACCGTGGAGCCGGGCTCCACCGTGGTGTGCCTGGTGTCCGGCGGCAACAACGACGTGTCCCGCTACGGCGAGATCATCGAGCGCTCGCTCGTCCACCGCGGTCTCAAGCACTACTTCCTGGTGGACTTCCCGCAGGAACCCGGCGCGCTGCGCCGTTTCCTCAACGAGGTGCTCGGTCCCGACGACGACATCACGCTGTTCGAGTACGTCAAGCGCAACAACCGGGAGACGGGAGCCGCGCTGGTCGGCATCGAACTCGGCGCGCCGGACGGGCTGGGGCCGTTGCTGGAACGGATGCGCCATTCGCCGATCCAGTGCGAGCGCCTCGAACCCGATTCGCCTGCCTACCGCTACCTGACCTGAGCCGGACGACGGCTACCACCGGCCCCGCGCTCCTGTTCCGGTCCGAACGAGCCGGCCTGGGCGGCCCGAATGGCTACCGGGGCACCGGAACCGCCCGGCAGGTCAGGCGGCCTTGCGCGTCTCCGTCGAAGGTATCCGGCGGCGGGACGCGCGCAGGCAGTTCAGCATGAGCGGCAACAGCCAGAACGCCGCCGACTGGTCGTAGCTGAGCTGCGCGGCGGAGAGCCGGTTGTGCACGAAGCCGACCGACAGGCCCAAGCGGGGTTCGGCCCAGCCGAAGGAGCCGCCGAGCCCGATGTGCCCGAACCCGGCGTGCGCGCCCGGCATCGGCAGCGAGTGGTAGCCCAGTCGCCACATCATCGGCAGGTAGAACAGCGCGCGGTCGGGCTGATAGGTCTCGACACGGCGCAGGGCCTTCATGGTATGGCGGCCGAGATACCTGCGGTCGGCCACGGTGCCGTCGCCCGCGAGCGCGCCGTACATCGTGGCCAGCGCGGGCGCGGTGGCCACACCGTTGCCCGCACCGAGTTCGGTGTCCAGGATCGGCGGGCTGACGCCCTCGAGAATGGCTTCCAGACCGGGCAGGAACAGGCAGCGGGTGGCGGCGCCGAGCGCGCCGGGAATCTTGTGGCTACGGCCCAGAACCGCCGCGCCGAGCGGCCTTCCGAGCATGCTCAGCTGGGTGCCGGCCAGCGGCGCGTAGGTGAGCGCCGCACCGGCGGGCGGCCTGCCCAGATGCAGGCCGTCGATGCCCAGCGGCTCGGCGACCTCGGTGCGGATCAGTTCCGCCAGACTGGTACCGGTGATCGAGCGGGCCAAGCCACCGATCAGCCAGCCGAAGGTGAGCGCGTGGTAGGTGGGCACGCCGAGCGAGCGGTCGGGCTTCGCCGCGGCCAGGCGCTGCTCCATGAGCTCGTGGTCCAGCACATCGGCCAGGCCGCCGGTCGCGATCGGGGCCAAGGCGGACAGCCCCGCCCGATGGGTCAGCAGCTGGCGAACGGTGATCTTGCGCTTGCCGTTGGCGCCGAATTCCGGCCAGTACTCCGCGACCGGAGCGGAATAGTCGAGCAACCCGCGGTCTGCGAGGCGGTGCACGACGGTGGCGGCGATTCCCTTGGTGGCCGAGAAGATGATCGTGCCGGTGTCCCTGGTCCACGGAACGTCACCACCGGAGCCGACCCAGATGTCCACCAGCGGCTCTCCGTGCCGGTGCAGCGTGAACGCCGCCCCCGCACCCCGGCGAGTACCGAACGCCCGTGCGAAAGCGCGCACGAACGGTGCGAATTCGGCGGCTGCGCTGCCACCCATTCCCGGGGGGAGAACCGCGAGGTCCCCGGAAGCGACGTTGCTCATCTCTCCACGGTAATCGCACGGGACGATTCCGGCAAAGTACCTGTCTCGGACAGTTGTACGCCCGTTATCCGGAAAACGCCCGAAAGGCGGCCCGGAGCTGGGATTCCACGCTCTCAGCGCCTGCCGGGCAGCGCCGTCTCCAGCAGGGCGAACGAGTGGCCGGGAACGGTTGTGGCGGAAGGGCCGATCGTCGGGGATTCCCAGGACAGCAGCGGGATGCCCGCGATCGGGACGGCCACCGGGTCCTCGCCGAGGTTGCACACCAGGGCCAGCGTGCCCCGGTGCACGACGATCCACCGCGCCGCCTCGTCGTAGTCCACCGAAACGTGGGTCAGCCATGGGTCGCTGAGCTCCGCCCGGTCGCGACGCAGTGCCAGCAGGGCGCGATAGCACGACAGCAGCCGCGCGTGTTCCGGCTCGTCCGGTTCGGTCCAGTCGAGCTTGGAGCGCAGGAACGTCTTCACGTCCTGCGGGTCGGGCACCTCGCCCTCGGACCAGCCGTGGGCGGCGAACTCCTTCTTGCGCCCGGATGCGGTGGCGGCGGCGACCTCCGGGTCGGTGTGCGAGGTGAAGAACTGGAACGGCGTGTGCGCGCCCCACTCCTCCCCCATGAACAGCATCGGCGTGAACGGCCCGCACAGCACGAGGGCTGCTTTGACCGCCAGCTGGCCGTCGGTCAGGTAGGCGCTGGGCCGGTCGCCGAGCGCGCGGTTGCCGATCTGGTCGTGGTCACAGGTGTAGGCCAGCAGCGCGCTACCGGGGATGAGACCGCGATCGATCGCTCGGCCGTGCGTGCGGCCACGGAAGCTGGAATACGTTGCGGCGTGGAAGAACCCGTGCTTCAACGTCCGCGCCAGGCAGCGCAGCGAACCGAAATCGGCGTAATAGCCCTGCCGCTCGCCGGAGACGGCGGTGTGCACGGCGTGGTGCAGGTCGTCGTTCCACTGGGCGGTCAGGCCGTACCCACCGGCCGCGCGCGGGGTGATCAGCTTCGGATCGTTGAGATCGCTTTCCGCGATCAGCGTCAGCGGCCTGCGCACGTGGGTGGCGAGACGCTCGGTCTCGACGGCGAGTTCGGCCAGCAGGTGCGTGGCCGTGCGGTCGACGAGGGCGTGCACCGCGTCCAGGCGCAGCGCGTCGACGTGGAACTCGCGCAACCATCGCAAGGCGTTGTCGAGGATGTACCTGCGCACGTGATCGGACTGCGGACCGTCGAGGTTGAGGCTCCGCCCCCAGGTGTTGCGACCCTCGGTCAGGTACGGCGCGAAACGTGGCAGGTAGTTGCCGGACGGGCCGAGATGGTTGTAGACGACGTCCAGGCACACCGCCAGACCACGGATATGGCAGGCGTTCACGAACCGTTGCAGGCCGTCGGGCCCGCCGTAGCTTTCCTGCACCGCGTACCAGAGCACGCCGTCGTAGCCCCAGTTGTGCGTGCCGTCGAAGGCGTTCACCGGCATGACCTCGACCACGGTGACGCCCAGCGCGACGAGATGGTCGAGCCGCTCGATCGCGGCGTAGAAGGTGCCCTCCGGGGTGAAGGTTCCGATGTGCAGTTCGTAGTAGACTGCCCCGGCCTGCGGACGGCCGGTCCACCCCGCGTCGGCCCACGCCGCCGGATCGAGGGTGTGCAGCGCCGAGCGGGCGTGCACCCCGTCGGGCTGGCGCGGCGAGCGGGGATCGGGCAGCACTGTCGGGTCGTCGTCGAGCAGGAACCCGTATCTGGCCCCCGTCGCGGCCGGTACGTCGGTGCGCCACCACCCGTCCGGCGACCGCGTCATCGAGTGGACGACACCCTCCAGATCCAGTCGCACCGCCTCGGGCCGCGGTGCCCACACCTCGAACACACTCACCGAGCCAGCATCGCACGGGCGCGCCCGGCCCGCCGGATAGCGACACCTGCCTCGGAGACAACGGCCTGCGCGCTCCCGGCTTCGCGACCAACTGCCCGCAGTCCCTTCATTCGTCCGCGCGACCACTGTGACCGGATCAAGGGCCGAGGCCGACCGGCTGTGGCCGTGGGGTCCTGGCCGGAACGGGCGATCCCTGCCAAAGTGGAGGCGTGGGTGTCTACGCCGAGCACGTCCTACCGCGCATCGTCAACGTGGCCTGCGGGATGCGGGTCAACGACCCGCTGCGCGAGCGGGTGTGCGCCGGGCTGCACGGACGGGTCGTGGAACTCGGTTTCGGCTCGGGACGGAATGTGCCGTTCTACCCGGCGGCGGTCGCGGCAGTGAGCGCGGTCGAGCCCGCCGATCTCGGCTGGCGACTGGCTGGCGAACGAGTCGCCGCGGCCACCGTGCCCATCGAGCGGGCCGGGCTGGACGGACAGGCGCTGCCCTTCGCCGACAGCACCTTCGACTGCGCCCTGTCGACGTGGACCATGTGCACCATCCCCGACATCGCCGCCGCGCTCGCCGAGGTGCGCCGGGTGCTCGTTCCCGGCGGAACCCTGCACTTCGTCGAACACGGGCTGGCGCCGGACGACAAGGTGCGGGTGTGGCAGAACCGGCTGAATCCGGTCCAGAAACGACTGTTCGGCGGCTGCCACCTCAACCGCAATATTCGCGCCCTGGTGACAACCGCCGGTTTCGAGATCCGCGAGGCCGAGTCGTTCTACGGGGAGGACGCCCCCCGCTTCCTGGTCGCCCAGACGCTCGGGGTCGCGGTCTCGCCCTGACGGGATCAGATGATGCGCACCGACAGGGTGTAGGTGGCGTTGCCGCGGCTCGGCGCCACCGAGATGGCGTAGTAGCCGGTGCGCGGCAGAGCGATCCGGCTCCAGGTCTCCTCGAGGCACAGGACGCTTCCGCCCGGGGCGGTGGTGGTGAACCGCGCGTTGCCCTCGACCGAGGTGAGCTCGGTGATCAGCGTCTGCCCGGCCCGCGCCTCGAACGCGAAGGTGTCGGCGTCGCCGCGGACCACCGCGCCGTCGACCGACGCGCGATCGCTGCCCGGCGCGAACTTTATCTCGTAGACCGAGCCCGCGTTCGCCGCGCCCGCACCGATCGCCGCGACGGCCGACGACGCCGCGAGCACGGTCACGCCGACTACGAGCAGACGCAGACTGCGGAGTATGGCTTGCATGATGTTCCTCGTTCTTCTCGAGTGGACGACCTTGTCCCAGAACTGTCGGCGAACCCGCCTGTCGAATGCTTAACAGCCGCTTGGAGATCGACAGAAGCGCAGGCAGCGTTCGCATCCGACACTTATTGGAATGATCTGTTCAAAACTGTGCTAGCCTGAATCCGTGGCACGACCCAGATTGTTCGACGAGGACCGCGCGGTGGACGCGGCGATGCGCGCGTTCTGGCGCGCCGGATACGAGGCGACCTCCACCGAGGACCTCTGCGCCGCGACCGGACTGGGCCGCAGCAGCATCTACAACACCTTCACCAGCAAGCGCGACCTGTTCGGGCGCGCCCTGCGGCACTACATGGCGACCAAGAACGCCGCGACGTTCGACCTGCTCGACAGCCGGACGGAGGTGCGGGCCAAGATCCGCGCACTGCTGTGGCAGATCGTCGAGGCCCCGGACGAGGACCCGCGCGGCTGCCTCGTGGTCAACTCGACGATCGAACTGGCCCCGCGCGACCCCGAACTGGCCGCCGTCCTCGCCGCCGACCACGAGCGACGGCTCGCGGTGCTGACGGACGTGTTCGAAGCGGGCAGGCGCGCGGGCGAGATCGCACCGGACAAGAATCCGTCCGCCCTGGCCCACTTCGTGATCGCCACCATCGGCGGCATGCGGGTGGCCGCACGCGGCGGCGCGGATCGCGAGACGCTGGCCGCCATCGCGACCACCGCGCTCGACGCGCTCTGAGTCGCCCAAGCCTGTTTCCATCCGACGGCGAATATGCCGCGCCCTCATTTTGGATAGTTCAGTACAAAACAAGGAGGTACCGGTGCCCGTGGCGATCTATGTCCTGGGTCTTTCGATCTTCGCCCAAGGCACCTCGGAGCTGATGCTCGCGGGCCTGCTCACCGAAATGGCCGGGGACCTGGGCGTATCCGTGCCGCGCGCGGGCCTGCTCATCTCGGCGTTCGCGCTGGGCATGCTGGTGGGCGCGCCGGTGCTGGCGGTTTCGACGCTGCGCTGGTCGCGGCGCACCGCGCTGCTCGCCTTCCTCGCGGTGTTCGTCGGCACCCATGTGATCGGCGCGCTGACCTCGGACTACTGGGTCCTGTTCGCGACCAGGGTGGTCGGCGCGTTCGTCTACGCCGGATTCTGGGCGATGGCCGCGACCACGGCGATCAGCCTGGTGCCGCCCACCGCACGGGGCAAGGCGATGAGCATCGTCGCGGGCGGGCTGACCTTGGCCATGATCATCGGACTCCCTGCGGGCACCGTGATCGGACAGCATTTGGGCTGGCGTGCGGCGTTCTGGGCCGTCGCACTGCTGTCGGCCGCCGCGATGATCGGCGTGCTGGCGAAGATCCCCGGCGGACGCCCCGCCACGCCGCCACGGCTGCGCACCGAACTGCGCACGATGCTGCGCCCCGAACTCTGGCTGTCCTACGCCACCACCGCGCTGGCCATCGCCGCCCTGATGGTCACCTTCGCCTACCTCGGCGCCTTGCTGTCGGACGCGACCGGCATGGCCGAGGGCTGGATTCCGGTGGTGCTCGGTATCTACGGCCTCGGCGCCTTCCTCGGCATCGCGATCGGTGGGCGCACCGCCGACACCCATCCGCTGACCAGCCTGTACGTCGGCATCACCGGAGGCGTGCTCACCTCGGCACTGCTCGCCCTTACGGCGGAATACACCGCTCCCGTCGTCGTGCTGTCATTCCTGTTGGGCGCCTTCGGTTTCGGCATCAACCCGACCTTGAACAGCCGCGTCTTCACCCTCGCGGGCGACGCGCCCACCCTGGCGGGAGCCACGAACATCTCCTCGTTCAACGTCGGCATCACCGCAGGCCCCTGGCTCGGCGGCCTGGCCATCGGCGCGGGCCTCGGTTACGACGCGGTCGCCTGGATCGGCGTGGTTCTCGGCATCGCCGCGCTAGGTGTCGTCGCGTGCAGCCACGCCCTGCACCGCAAGCAGGCGATACGAGCGTCGACCGCCGCACCTGCCCCGGCACTGGCCAACGTGGCTGGGTAACTCTTCGCACAGTGGCAGCGGCCCTCACCCGACGATGCGCGGATCGGGTGCAGGGCCGCTGTTGTGGGAAACCCGTCGCTCAGCCGGCCAGGCAGCCGGGGCCGAGGAGGGCCTTGAGGTCGCCCATCAGGGCGGAGGACGGTGAGACTCGCAGGCGGTCGTCGAGTTTCAGCAGCGTGGTCTTGTCCCGGGCGCCGACATGCCGGATATGGACATCCGACGTGCCGGGGTGCCTGGACAAGACCCGCTTGAGTTCGCCGATCTTGTCCGGTGTGCACATCCGGGTGGTGACGGTGACCGCGAGCGGCTTGGCTACGCCGACGGCGGACAGGTCGGGGACGGCCAGATCGTTGGCGATCAACGAGATCCGGTCGTCGCGGACCGAGACGCGCGCCTTGATCAGCACCACGGCGTCCTCGACCACGTCCATCCCGTACACCGAGTACGCCTGCGGGAAGAACAGCACCTCGATGCCACCGGTGAGGTCTTCCAGCTGCGCCGAAGCCCAGGCCAGGCCGTTCTTGTTGATACGCCGGTTCACCGACGCCAGGATGCCGCCGACGGTCACCTGGGTGCCGTCTTTGATGTCGCCTTCGAGGATGGCGGGGATCTGCGTGTCGGCTTGGGCCGCGAGCACGTGCTCGACGCCGTTGAGCGGGTGCCCGGAGACGTACAGGCCGAGCATCTCCCGCTCCAGCGCGAGGCGGTGCTTGGACTCCCACTCCTCGTCGGGCACCTTCACGTTGAAAACCGAAGTCACCGACTCGTCCGCGTCCAAGCCGCCGAACAGGTCGAATTGACCGATCGCCTCGGCCTTCTTGGTGGCCATCACGGCATCGATGGCGTCGGAGTGGATCAGCATCAGGCCCTTGCGCGGATGACCGAGGGAGTCGAAACCGCCTGCCTTGATGAGTGATTCGGTGACCTTCTTGCTCGCGGCGATCGCGTCGATCTTGTTCAGGTAGTCGGAGAAATCGGTGAACTTCGATTTCTCCTTGCGCGCCTGGATGATCGAGGCGACGACGTTCGCGCCGACATTGCGCACCGCGCCGAGACCGAAGCGGATGTCCTTGCCTACGGAGGCGAAGTTCTGCTCGGACTCGTTGACGTCCGGCGGCAGCACGGTGATGCCGAGACGGCGGCAGTCGGAGAGGTAGACCGCGGCCTTGTCCTTGTCGTCGCCCACGGAGGTGAGCAGGCCCGCCATGTATTCGGCCGGGTAGTTGGCCTTGAGGTAGGCGGTCCAGAACGAGACGAGGCCGTAGCCCGCGGCGTGCGACTTGTTGAACGCGTAGCCGGCGAACGGAAGGATGGTGTCCCACAGCGCCTTCACCGCGGCCTCGGAGAAGCCGTTGGCGGTCATGCCCTCGTGGAAGCCCTTGTACTCGGCCTCGAGCACCTCGAGCTTCTTCTTACCCATGGCCTTGCGCAGCGCGTCGGCCTTACCCATCGAGTAGGAGGCGACCTTCTGCGCGATGAACATGATCTGCTCTTGGTAGACGATCAAGCCGTAGGTCTCGGCGAGGATGTCCTCGAGCGGCTCCTCCAGCTCCGGGTGGATCGGCTTGATCGGCTGCCGCCCGTTCTTGCGGTCGGCGTAGTCGTTGTGCGCGTTCATGCCCATCGGGCCGGGCCGGTACAGCGCGAGCACGGCGACGATGTCGTTGAAGCCGGTGGGCTGCATGCGGCGCAGCAGATCGCGCATGGGGCCGCCGTCGAGCTGGAACACGCCGAGCGTGTCACCGCGCGAGAGCAATTCGTAGGTCGCGGGATCGTCCAGCGGCAGGTTGTCCATGTCCAGGTCGATGCCGCGGTTGGCCTTGATGTTGTCCAGCGCGTCACCGATCACGGTGAGGTTGCGCAGGCCGAGGAAGTCCATCTTCAGCAGGCCGATGGCCTCGCAGGACGGGTAGTCCCAGCCGGTGATGATCGCCCCGTCCTGGGGCCGCTTCCACACGGGGATGGCGTCCATCAACGGCTCGGAGGACATGATCACCGCGCAGGCGTGCACACCGGCGTTGCGGATCAGGCCCTCGAGGCCGCGTGCGGTCTCGTAGATCTTGGCCACGTCCGGGTTGTTGCCGATGAGCTCACGAACCTCGGCGGCCTCCTTGTACCGCTCGTGGTCGGGGTCCATGATGCCCGACAGCGGGATGTCCTTGGCCATGATCGGCGGCGGGAGCGCCTTGGAGATCTGGTCGGCGATGGCGAAGCCGGGCTGGCCGAACTGGACGCGCGCGGAGTCCTTGATCGCGGCCTTGGTTTTGATGGTGCCGAAGGTGATCACCTGGGCGACCCGGTCGGTGCCCCACTTCTCGGTGGCGTAGCGGACCATCTCACCGCGGCGGCGATCGTCGAAGTCGATATCGATATCGGGCGCAGAGGGGCGCTCCGGGTTGAGGAACCGCTCGAACAGCAGGCCGTGCGGCAGCGGGTCGATGTTGGTGATGCCCAGCGCGTAGGCCACCAGCGAACCGGCCGCGGAACCACGGCCGGGGCCGACCCGGATGCCGACCTCCCGCGCGTGCTTGACGAGGTCGCCGACGACGAGGAAGTAGGCGGGGAAGCCCTTCTGCTTGATGACGTCGAGCTCGAAGTAGGCGCGGGTGTAGTACTCCTCGGGCACGCCGCCGGGGAACCGGCGGGCCAAACCGCGGTCGACCTCTTTGCGCAGCCAGGAGTCCTGATCCTCGCCCTCGGGCACCGGGAAGACCGGCATGCGGTCCTTGAAGGCCCACACGTCGTCGTAGGACTGCACCCGCTCGCCGATCAGCACGGTGTTGTCGCACGCGCCGGGCACCTCGGCGTCCCAGAGCGCCCGCATCTCCTCGGCGGACTTCAGGTAGTAGCCGTCACCGTCGAACTTGAACCGGGTGGGGTCCGACAGCGTCTTGCCGGTCTGCACGCACAGCAGCGCCTCGTGGTTGGCGGACTGATCCTTGGTGACGTAGTGGCAGTCGTTGGTGGCCAGCGCCGGAATGCCCAGCTGCTTGCCGACGTTCAGCAAGCCCTCGCGGACCCGGCGCTCGATGGACAGGCCGTGGTCCATGACCTCGAGGAAGAAGTTCTCCTTGCCGAAGATCTCCTGCCACTTGGCGGCGGCCTCCAGCGCCTCCCGCTCGTGACCGAGGCGCAGGCGGGTCTGCACCTCGCCGGAGGGGCAGCCGGTCGTCGCGATGATGCCCTCGGCGTACTGGGCGATGATCTCCGCGTCCATGCGCGCCCACTTGCCGAGCTGGCCTTCGATGGAGGCCAGCGAGGAGAGCTTGAACAGGTTGCGCAGGCCGGTCGCGTTCTCGGCGACCATGGTCATGTGCGTGTAGGCGCCCGAGCCGGAGACGTCGTCGCCCTTCTGGCCGGGATCGCCCCACTGGACGCGCTTGGTGTCGAACCGGGAGCCGGGCGCGATATAGGCCTCGATGCCGATGATCGGCTTGATGTCGTGCTTCTTGGCCGAGTTGTAGAACTCGGAGGCGCCGTACATGTTGCCGTGGTCGGTCATCCCGACCGCGTTCATCCCCAGCCGTTTCGCCTCGGTGAACAGTGGCGAGATCTTGGCGGCACCGTCGAGCATGGAGTACTCGGTGTGGTTGTGCAGATGGACGAACGATCCGGACGAGGCGGCCAAGACGGTCCTTCCTCCCAAGGTCTCGACGGGGGTTGGCTGGACCGATTCTAGGCGTGCGCACCGACTGGTCTTGACCGGCACGCGGGTGCGGATCGGACATCGGCGTGTCGGCTGCTCAGGCCACCGGCGCGTCCTGGCGACTCGCCCGAGGAGCGGCCGATTTCCGCGAGTGTTGCAATCGCGCCGAATGCCGGAACACCGAACGTCGGCCGTGGCGCGGCGGTAGGCTCTGCTTCCCTCCCCCACGGCGATGTCGGACGCTTGACGGGACGGATGAGCGTGACAGACAAGAACTTTCCCGATTCGTGGAGGTGTCGATGCATTCGACGACAGCGCTGTTGATGGTTCCCGCGACGGCGGTGGCCGCCCTGGTCGCGACGGCCGCTCCGGCGGCGGCGGCCCCAGCCGCCTTCGCCACGGTGTACACCCTGGCGCAGGGGCCGTGCGTGGGTCAGGTGGAGATGTCGGTCAACGGCAACGCCTACCCCAACCAAGCGGCGTTCACCGTGGGCGCGACGCTGGTCGGCGCCGGGCCGTGCACGCTGCCGCTCACGCTGAACTGGCGCAATGTCGCGACCGGTCAGGAAGGGGCGTTCAAGGTGGTCGCGCAAGGTCCCGGCTACTGGGGCAACAGCGGCCACTCCGCCCTGTTCGTGCCGGGCATCGGCACGTTCACCGCTACCGTCGGCGTCGGCGCGGCGCACTTCCCGGCGCCCGGCACCGTGGAGTTCACGGTGCCGCAGTACCAGGGCTGAGCCAGCCGTCCCCGTCCGGCCTCTACACCGGCCGTCTCGGGCAGTCACATCGATCGCCTGGGACAGCTACACCGGCCGCCTCGGACAGTGCCATCCAGCACCGCGCCCACCGGCAACCGAGAGCACCCGGTCGGTACGGTCGTCCGGCATGGTCCCCACCCACCGGACCGCACCGTCGCCCGGGTGACGCCGCGGTCCGGTGTTTCGGGCCGGAGCTCGGTCGCAGGTCCGCCACCGTGCCGCACCCCATCCGGTCGACGCGATAATCGTCCCATGAAGTCCGTGCGCCGATGCCCGCCATGACCACCGCGCTCGCCGTCGTGGCCGTGGCGGCGCTGCTCGTCGGTGCGCTGCTGATCTGGTCGCGCACCCGCAGAGTGGTGACCACCCCTGCCGAGCGGGCGGTGCATTCGGCGCTGCACACCGCGTCGCTGGCGGCGGTCCCGCTGCGCCGCGGGCTGACCGAACGCTCAGCGCGGGAGGCCGCGCCCCACCTGCGCGCGCTCACCGGCGCGGACGCGCTCGCGCTGGCGAGCGCAGACGGCACGCTGCTCGCCTGGGACGGCCCGCACGCCGAACTGGCCGAGTACTTCACCGAAGCCGCGGAGCGCGCCGTCGCGGGCGAGCGGCCGGTGCTCGTGGCCGGGCCCGGCCGCGGCGAACACGCGGGGCGCACGCTGATCGCGCAACCATTGTTGATCGACTCGACCGGCGTGGTCGGGGTGCTCGGCGTCGTGAGCACCGGGCAGCCGGGGCCGGGCCGGCTCGGTGCGGTCGCCGAGGTGGCGCGCTATGCCTGCGGCCAGCTCGAATTGGCCGAGCTGGACGCGTCACGGGCCCGGTTGGACCGAGCGGAAGTGCGTGCGCTGCGAGCGCAGATCAGCCCACACTTCATCTACAACGCCCTGAACACCATCGCCTCGTTCGTCCGCACCGACCCGGCGCGGGCCCGCGAACTGATCCTCGAGTTCGCCGACTTCACCCGCTATTCCTTCCGCGCGGCGGGCGAATTCACGGTGCTGTCGGACGAACTGCGCAACATCGAGCGATACCTCGCGCTGGAACGGGCCCGCTTCGGCGACGCGCTGCAGGTCCGGCTGCGGATCGCGCCCGAGGTGCTCGGCGTGGTCCTGCCTTTCCTCGCGCTCCAGCCGCTGGTGGAGAACGCTGTGCGGCACGGCCTGGCGGGCACCGCGCGCGGCGGCACCGTCAGCATCGTCGCCACCGACGCGGGCACCGACTGCGTGATCAGCGTCGAGGACGACGGCGTAGGCATGGACCCGGACCTGCTGCGCTCGGGCGCGCTGGACGCCGTCGACGCCGGAACGGGCCCGGCGGGCTCCGGCGAGTCAGCCCACGTCGGTCTGGCCAACGTCGACGACCGGTTGCGCGCCGCCTTCGGCGACGACTACGGCCTGGTCGTGGAAACCGCGCCAGGGGCGGGCACCAAGGTCAGCCTGCGCGTCCCGAAATTCCGCGCGGGGATCCGGGCATGAGACCCGCGCGCGAAGCCCGGAACACGGCTCGTGCCTACGGCAAGCCACCCGATATTCGACCAACGCGCCCGAGGCCCGGAAGCACAGCGGGTCACGCCGACGACGCCCGGTCGGCGGCCCCGCACGGGAGCCTTACCATGGAGCGATTGTGACCCGCGTTACCGGCAAACCGGCGGGCGCGCTACGCGTGCTCGCCGTGGACGACGAGAAACCCGCTCTCGACGAGCTGGTGTATCTGCTGCGCGCGCGAACCGAGATCGGGGAGATCCACGCGGCCGGTGACGCCACCAGCGCGCTGCGGGTGCTGCGGGCCCATCCGATCGACGCGGTGTTCCTGGACATCAACATGCCGGGCCTGGACGGGATGGAGCTGGCGGGCATTCTCTCGGAATTCGCCAATTCACCCGCGGTGGTCTTCGTGACCGCGCACGACGACCGGGCGATCGCCGCGTTCGACCTGGGCGCGGTGGACTACCTGCTCAAGCCGCTGCGCGAGGCGCGGCTGGCGGAGGCGGTGCGGCGGATCGCCGCGGCGCGCAGCACGTCGCACCAGCCCGCCGCCGACGCGCGCGCCGATCCGAGCGAGGTCATTCCCGTGGAGCTGGGCGGGGTCACGACGCTGGTGCCGAGGTCGAGCGTGAGCTGGGTGGAAGCCGACGGTGACTACGCGCGGCTGCACACCAGCGACGGATCGCACCTGGTGCGAATCCCGTTGTCGGCATTGGAGGCTCGCTGGCACGACGCCGGTTTCCTGCGGGTGCACCGGTCCTACCTGGTGGCGCTGCGGCTGGTCACCGGGCTGCGCACGGTGGGTACCGGGACCGTGGTGTGCCTGCGGGCCGAGGGCGACGCGCAAGCGGTCGAACTGCCGGTCAGCCGAAGACAGGTGCGCGAACTGAAGCAGCGGCTGGTGCACCGGCCACGGCAACACTGGGGCGCCCCGTGACCGCGCCGCAGCGTCCGGGGCGCAGTCGCGTCGTGCTCTCCGAGCGCCGCGGGGCGCGGCGGGTACGCACACGGGTGGAGGTCGCCGAACAGACCGAGTTCGGCGAAGCGCTCATCGGCGGCCTCATCCGCGCGCAGCTAGGGCTCGCGCTACGCGTCGGCCTGGTGACGATCGCGCTGCTGTGCACGCTGCCCGTGCTGTTCCGCACCGGCTCGATCGGCTCGGCGACGGTGCTGGGCATCCGGTTGCCCTGGCTGCTGCTCGGCGGCGCGGTGTACCCGTTGCTGTTCCTGATCGGCTGGACGTACGTGCGCCTTGCCGAACGCAACGAGCAGGACTTCCTCGAATTGGCCGAGGACTGACGGTGCGCCGAGCTTCAACCACCTCCGCAGCGCGGACCACCGGCTTCGCCCACGCATACGTGGCGAGCGATTCGGCGGGCACGGGTACAGCCCGGCCGGCCCGCCCACTACGGCAGGCAGGGCTTCAGTCGTCCAAGCGATCCGCCACTGCCATCATCACACCCGCATCGCCCGCCACACCGACTCACCTGCCTCGCGGGATACGGCACGCAGGGCTTCAGTCGACCCGGCTAGAGGCAGCCGAGCGGAGCCGACGGCCACGGCAGCGATCCGCCTCACCCGCCGGACTGATTCACCTGCCGCGGGGCGCTTCGTGATCTCCGGCACCGCGCCCGCGCTGACCGTGGCCGCGCTGGTCCTCGCGGCGCTGGCGACTGTCGCGATCGGCGCTTACGGCGTGCGGCTCGCGCGCACCACCTCCGACTTCCTCGTCGCGTCCCGCAGCGTGGGGCCGCGCTGGAACGCGGCGGCGATCTCCGGCGAGTATCTTTCGGCCGCATCGTTTCTCGGGGTCGCCGGATTGATCGCGAAATACGGCGCGGACGCGCTGTGGTATCCGGTGGGGTTCACGGCCGGGTACCTGGCGCTGCTGCTTTTCGTCGCCGCGCCGCTGCGGCGCTCCGGCGCGTACACCGTGCCCGACTTCGCCGAATTCCGGTTGGGCTCAGTGCGTTTGCGCAGGCTCGCGGCCACCGTGGTGGTGCTGATCTGCGCGGTGTATCTCATCCCGCAGTTCCAGGGGGCGGGGCTGACCCTGCACATCCTGCTCGGGGTGCCGGACTGGGTGGGCGCGGTGGCGGTGGGCGTGATCGTGATCGCCAACGTGGTCGGCGGCGGGATGCGCTCGATCACCCTGGTTCAGGCCTTCCAGTACTGGCTGAAGCTGACCGCGGTGGCGCTCCCCGCGCTGGTCTTGCTCGGGCACTTCCTCGCCGACGAGCGGCAAGTCGGCGCGCCCGCTCCGCCGGTGGTGACCGAGCGAACGACAGTGGACGTGACCACCGACGTGGTGGTGCGGGTCAACGCTCCGCAGCAGGTCGCCATCACGGGAACCCTCGACAACCGCGCGGTCGACGGCCTGGTGCCGCTGACACCCGGAACCCATGATCTGGCGGCGGGCACGCGATTGGTGCTCGAGGCCGGAGCCACGGTGCCGGTGGTCGCGGGCGCGCCGGCAGACGGTGCGGCCTGGCTGGCGCCGGGTGGCGGGTTGGGCGGCCCGCATCCGACCTACCAGGTCTATTCGCTGATCCTCGCGACTTTCCTCGGCACCATGGGGCTGCCGCACGTGCTGGTGCGCTTCTACACCAACCCCGACGGGCGGGCCGCGCGCGCGACCGCGCTCGCGGTGATCGGCCTGGTCGGGCTCTTCTACCTGTTCCCCGTGCTGCTGGGCGTCTTCGCGCGGTTGTACGTGCCGCAACTGCTGATCACCGGGACCTCCGACGCCGCTGTGGTGCTGCTGCCCGGATCGGTGGTCGCCGGACTGCCGGGTCAGCTGCTCGCGGCGCTGGTCGCCGCGGGTGCGATCGCCGCCTTCCTGTCCACCTCCTCGGGACTGCTGGTGAGCATCGCGGGCGTGCTCAGCACCGACATGCTGCGGGGACGGATCCGTGACTTCCGCACGGCGGCGCTGGCGGCGGGCTCGGTCCCACTGGCGCTGTCACTGACCGTCGCGTCGCTGGACCTGTCCCGCACTGTCGGCCTGGCCTTCGCGGTGGCCGCCTCCACGCTGTGCCCGCTGCTGGTCCTGGGCATCTGGTGGCGCGGGCTGACCGCGGGGGGCGCGGCGGCCGGCCTGGTCGCGGGCGGGCTCGCGGCGGGCACCGCGACCGCCGTCTCGGTGACCGGCGGCTTCTCCGACGAGGTGGCGGGCGGCTGGCCCGCGGCGCTGCTCGGCTACCCGGCGGCGATCAGCGTGCCGTTGGCGTTCGCCGCCATGGTGCTGGTCAGCTCGTTCACCCGTGGGCTCGGCGCCAGGGCGGTGAGCCGGATCTTCGTGCGGATGCACGCGCCGGAGCGACTGGGCATGGGCGCGGACCGCGAGCGCAGTCTGCGCTCGGACTGACCGGCGACCTGCCCGCGGCGCCACTCGGGCCGACCGTTCGTCGCGGCGCATCGACCGCTCACCGCAGATTCGGACACCTTCACGGAGTGACCCAGACCACAGCCTACTGACGCCCCGCTGGTCTGGCTTACCGTCCTCGAGAAGTAAGCCACGTCACTTGGTAGGACGATCATGACCAGTATCCAACTCGACGACACCGCCCCGCGGCGAGCGCCGAGCGCAGCAGAATTCGCCGAAGTACAGGCGAGCCCCCAATTCCAGGAACTGCGAAGCCGATTGCGCCGCTTCGTTTTTCCGATGACCGTGTTGTTCCTGCTCTGGTACCTCGGTTTTGTCCTGCTCGGCGCCTACGCCCATGACTTCATGAGCCGCTCGGTGTTCGGCAACATCAACGTCGGATTGCTGCTGGGCCTCGGCCAGTTCGTATCCACCTTCGTCATCACGGCGCTCTACGTCCGGTTCGCCAACCGTGAACTGGATCCGCGCGCGGCGAAGATCCGCGGCTACCTCGAGGGAGACCGAGCGTGAACACCGTGCACACCTATGCCGCGGCGGCGACGGTCGGCAACCCGATCGCCAATATCGCCATCTTCGGCGTCTTCGTCGCCATCACGATGATCGTGGTGATCCGGGCCAGCCGCAACAATGCCACCGCCGCCGACTACTTCACTGGAGGACGCGGCTTCTCCGGTCCGCAGAACGGCGTCGCCATCGCCGGCGACTATCTGTCGGCCGCGAGCTTCCTCGGCATCGCGGGCGCCATCGCGGTCTACGGCTACGACGGGTTCCTCTACTCCATCGGGTTCCTGGTCGCCTGGCTGGTCGCCCTGCTGCTGGTCGCCGAGATGCTGCGCAACACCGGCAAATTCACCATGGCCGACGTGCTGAGCTTCCGATTGAAGGAAGGCCCGGTGCGCACCGCCGCCGCGCTGTCCACGCTGACGGTGTCGCTGTTCTACCTGCTCGCCCAGATGGCGGGCGCGGGCGGGCTCGTCGCGCTGCTGCTGGACATCTCCGACAAGACCGGCCAATCCGTCGTGATCGCCGTGGTCGGCGTGCTGATGATCGTGTATGTGCTGGTCGGCGGCATGAAGGGCACCACGTGGGTGCAGATCATCAAGGCGGTACTGCTGATCGCGGGCGCGGCGCTGATGACCGTCATGGTGTTCGCCAAGTTCGGTTTCAACTTCTCCGACATCCTCGGCTCCGCCCAGGACGCGGTCTCGGATTCGGCGAACAAGGCGGTCGCCGCGCGCGACGTGCTCGCTCCCGGCGCGCAGTACGGCGGCAGCGAGACCTCGAAGCTCAACTTCCTGTCCCTCGGTCTGGCACTGGTGCTGGGCACCGCGGGCCTGCCGCACGTGCTGATGCGCTTCTACACCGTGCCCACCGCCAAAGAGGCGCGGCGGTCGGTGGTCTGGGCGATCGGCTTGATCGGCGCGTTCTATCTGTTCACCCTGGTGCTCGGCTACGGTGCGGCCGCGATCGTCGGACCGGACCGCATCCTCGCGGCCGCGGGCGGCCAGAACTCGGCGGCTCCGCTGCTGGCCTTCGAACTCGGCGGCGTAGTGCTGCTCGGGGTGATCTCGGCGGTCGCCTTCGCCACCATCCTCGCGGTGGTCGCGGGCCTGACCATCACCGCGTCGGCGTCGTTCGCCCACGACATCTACGCCAGTGTCATCAAGCGCGGGAAAGCCGGTGAGCGCGAACAGGTCCGGGTCTCCCGGATCACCGCGGTGGTGATCGGCGTACTGGCCATCGCGCTGGGCATCCTGGCCAACGGACAGAACGTCGCCTTCCTGGTGGCGCTGGCGTTCGCGGTCGCGGCGTCGGCGAACCTGCCCACCATCCTCTTCTCGCTGTTCTGGCGGCGCTTCAACACCACCGGCGCGTTGTGGAGCATGTACGGCGGCCTGATCTCCACGATCGTGCTGATCGTGTTCTCCCCCGCCGTCTCCGGCAGCAAGTCCGCCATGCTTCCCGGCTCGGACTTCGACTGGTTCCCGCTGTCCAACCCGGGCATCGTCTCCATTCCCTTGGCGTTCGTGCTCGGCATCGTCGGCACCTTCGTCGGCGGCAGGTCCGAGGATCCGGCCAAGGCCGCGGAGATGGAGGTCCGCTCGCTCACCGGCGTCGGCGCCGAGAAGGCCGTGGCGCACTGATCGTTGCCCGGCACACCTCGTTCCCTTTGCTTTTTCGTTAGGAGATTCGCGTGACCAGCGCAACCACCGATGACCGCGACACCACCGCCTTCCCGCCCGACGCGGATTTCGCCGCCCAAGCGAACGCGAGCGCGGCGTTGTACGACCGGGCGCAGTCGGATCGGCTGGAGTTCTGGGCCGAGCAGGCCCGCAGGCTGCATTGGGACCAGCCATGGACACAGGTGCTGGATTGGAGTGACGCGCCGGTGGCGAAGTGGTTCGTCGGCGGCAAGCTCAACGTCGCCTACAACTGCGTGGACCGCCACGTCCTCGACGGCCACGGCGACCAGGTCGCCATCCACTGGG